>JALZWC010000986.1 GCA_023300255.1 Saprospiraceae bacterium
CATAAATAAGATAACAATTTAAAGGAGCTTATTTTTTTGCTAGTTGTTTTTAAAAAAGTCGCACATAGCCTAGCTACGTAAGACCTTTTTTAAAGACAACTAGCGAGAAAAGAAGCCATTTTAATGTTAGGTTATTTTTGGCCGACTACTTAACATCAAAAAAAGAGACACCTCCTACTGGAAGTGCCTCTTAATTTCAAGACTAAAATTAATCTTGATTGGGGCGTAACATACTTTTCTACTTATCGCTTTTCAACAATAACTTTTTGCATTTCTACCATCTGTCCATCTACTATTATTTGTAAATAGTATAGTCCAGCAGTAGCTTGATCTAAAGCAACTTGTACAGGGGTTGCATCAATTTGGTCAATAGATAATTGAGAAACAATTTGTCCCATACCATTGAATAAATTGATTTGTCCTACTTGACCTTCATACCCACCAATCGTTACATTTACTACATCAAATGCTGGATTTGGATAAATACTTAGGTTTCCTTTTCCTTGTATTGTATTCGACACAACAGGTGTAACTTCTTTTACTTCTTGCTTATTGGTAATTGCATGCTGCAATGTACTGTTGTCTTTAGTTAAGTTGTTAAAAGCAGCTGTATTAATACTTCTGCCTTGTGCTACACTATTAAGACTTGATGCAAGCGTAATTGTAATATCTTCTGAACAACCAGTAGCGTAGTTTGCTACTTTAATCATATACTCTCCTCCAGCTGTTAAACCATCTACTGTGAATTTTTCTGTACATTCTCCTACCCATGGAGAACAAGAGAACGCTGTTTGCCAATTAGATAAGTCTAATACCAGTACAGAAGAATTCTTATTCACTTCTCCAAAAATTAAAGAAGTACCACTTTGAGTAAAAGTAAGATCACAAATAGTCATTCCTGAATCTACTGGATCAATCGGATCTACTGGGTCAATCGGGTCTACTGGGTCGATCTCTACTGGATTTGTTCCACCATCGCAATCTTCTCCTGAGATTGGAATGAAGAACGAACAATCCTTTACTTTAACTATATAAGT
Organism: Saprospiraceae bacterium; assembly: GCA_023300255.1. Taxonomy (GTDB): domain Bacteria; phylum Bacteroidota; class Bacteroidia; order Chitinophagales; family Saprospiraceae; genus JAFMDF01. Next base: position 1,038 of record JALZWC010000986.1, read on the forward strand.
TTCTCCTACAGTTAATCCTTCAATTGTAGTTGTACCTTCACAGGCAGTTCCCCACCATGCACAATTAAATATAGGTGACCATTTAGAAGTAAATGCCTGTATAATATCCTGTCCATCAAGATTCTCTATAATTATAGAAGTACCTGACTGCTTAATAGTCACTGCACCACATGTTTCAAGAACTTCACATCCTGAACCAGTAGGATCAACTGGGTCGATCGGGTCAACTGGATCAATCGGATCAACTGGGTCGATCGGATCTGTTCCACCATCACAATCCTCCCCAGAGATAAGAATATTGAATGTACAATCCTTTACTTTAACAATATAAGTTTCTCCTACATTTAATCCTTCAATGGTTGTTGTACCCTCACAGGCAGTTCCCCACCATGCACAATTAAATACAGGTGACCACTTAGAAGTAAATACCTGTATGATATCCTGTCCATCAAGATTCTCTATAATTATAGAAGTACCTGACTGCTTGATAGTCACTGCACCACATGTTTCAAGAACTTCACATCCTGAAGATGGTGTTGGAGTAGTTTCTTCAGTACAATCAGGTGCTTCAATTGGACCTGCTTCACCAACAAACAACCCACAGCCAATTAGTCTTGTACATCTCAAATAACATGCTTTAGGGCTATCAGTTACGGTCAATTGTAAATCATCTCCATCATTATCTGTAACAAACATCCAGCTTGGTGCATTTGGTATAGAAGGATCAATGCCTGCTGCAAAACCACCCGCAGCAACAAAAGCATCCCAGGCTGCACCAACATTTATATCAGCTGATCCAAGCTCTCCTAATCTTTCACATGCGCTAAACTGTCCTTCGGATTTAATCCATACTACTTCATATTCCGAACCAGTAGGAATACTTGGTAAGCCAGCATTTTCAATAATCAGCGTTCCTTCATTACAAGCACCTGCTTCAATAAAACCTCCATCAAAATCTGTTTGACAAATATCTTCACAACAACCCTTTACACTTAAATCTGCTAATTCAAATAATTGACAACCATCTGTTGTTGGATTTCCCTTAATAACTACTTTGACTTCATCTCCTTTGGCAATCTGAAGTGCCGTTGTCAAATAAATATCTTTGGTAGTGATGATATCATTATCAATTGCCCCTGCTTTAATTTCAATCAAATTATCATTTAAATAAAACTCAACAGAGTAATTGATCCCCTTACACTTAGGTCTATTAACAGGACCTCCTGCGGTACCTAGCTCAACTGGGAATAAAAAGTCTGCACTAATTCCACTAAAGGTATAGGCATTCGCTGCTGTTAATGTGAAATCCCAATCCGTAAATGCTGATTGAATACAGATAATACCATCGTTGCAAGAAGCATATGGATTCGGGCCTGCTGTTGGTCGAATCGGTGTTGCTATGCTAATACAACTAGATTGAGTAGACACGTGGAAACTATCTTCTGGATCATTACAATCTCCTGAATAGCTTACCAATGTTTCTACGCAGCTTGGTGGTGGTGGAGCTGTACAACAGCCCTTGACACTTAAACCTGCTAATTCAAATAATTGACAAGAACTAGAAGACGGATTTCCTTGGATAACCATTTTTATAACATCTCCTGTTGACACTTCCAATGCAGTAGTTAGATATAAATCAGCGGTAGTAATTATATCATTATCTATTGCGCCTGTTTTAGTTTCTACTAAATTATCGTTCAAGAAAAATTGAACCGTATAATCAATACCAACACAGCTATTTTCATTACTTGGTCCACCTGCC
>JALZWC010000987.1 GCA_023300255.1 Saprospiraceae bacterium
GTTAAGGCTAATAATGGATGTGCGCCAATGGATGCACCAAAACCACCTGAATTCATTCGAGCTAGTTCTTCATCAAAAATGACGTTGTGCCACATGTCTAATCCAGAACCGCCATATTCTTCTGGTAAGCTCATTCCAAAGAATCCCATTTCTCCAAATTTTTTATAGATCTCTCTTGGAAGTTCGCCGTCTTTCTCCCATTGTTCTACATTAGGTTTTACCTCTTTTTCTAAAAAGGCTCGGAACGTTTGGCGAAATAAGTCATGGTCTTCATTAAAATAATAAGCATTCATATTATCTTATTTTAAGTCTATTATAGCCTCTACCTAGCGCAAAGGCTATTGCCTTGTGCTTACTATCCTTGAAGGCTTTGCCTTTTTTGAAATATCTAAATAGGATTAGAATATATTGAAAAGGCACAGCCTTTTTTGATAGGAGGCACAAGGCTGTAGCCTTTGCGCCAGCGATGTTGACAACTTACAAAACAAACAAATTCTATTCTTTAGAAAAAGTGTCAAAATAAAGTAAACCATTATGATTTTTTAAACATTGCCTGTCAACGTCTTACGACTTCATACTTACTACTTTATACTTCATACTTCATACTTATTACTTCATTTAGTCATCCCCCAAAGCACCTCCATAGCTTTTTCTGCATCCTTTGTAGCTACAAAAATATGGTCATGATAATACCCAGCTATTACATTACAACTGATATTATTATTACCTAATGCCGTTGCAAAGGCTGCAGTCAAACCAACCGCCTCCAAAGAAGAATGAATATTTAAGGTAATCCAAGCAGCTATGAAATCAGAGGTTAATCCAAGTTTTTCCGCATCTTTTTTTGTAACAACGACCGTGACCCCTTCCTTCTCTTTCACTTCACAAATAGTCATTGCTCTAGGAATTTTTTCTATATCCGATACACTCGCAAAAATATATTCTCCTTCATTAAGCACTGGCTCCATGTTACGAATCAGTGCTTCCAAATTTGTTTCTCCAATTACTTTACCCATTTTTTAAATATTTTATTAATGCTACAAATGATACGACGGCCCATGTACCTTCCAATAATACAAAAGGATAAAACTCCATTAACACAGATGCTAAACAAGCCAGCATTCCTCCAAACAAGTTTAATAGAATATAAATTATATTGTTTGATTCTAGTTTATTATTAATATTTAGGAAGTAGGCAATCAGTATTAGTAATACGCCCATGAATCCGATTAAATCTATATTACTCATCTATTTTTTTTCTGACAAACTTAAAGCTTATAGAATATGCCTTTGTGGCTTAGTGCCTTTGTGGCTTAGTGCCTTTGTGGCTAATTTGCTAAAAGTCTCGGTAGTTATAATTAATTCTAAACCTTTTCCGCTAAATTATTAAAAATAGCTTTCATCATCGTAGCAATATGTACTTTCGGTAGATCATGCCCCATCCCTTCAATAAACAATTTTTCAGAATTGGGGATCATAGGCGCATACTTTTCAGCATGTGGAAAATCTATCAGTGGATCTGTAGTCCCGTGAATGACTAAGGTAGGCACCTTAATATCTCCCAATTCATCATATCTAGAACCAGAGGATTTAATAGCATAAGAATGTTGATCAGTTGCTTTTACATGATAGCCATTTCGTTCTCGAATTTCATATAATGCTTTTTTCAAGACCATCGAATCATCAAATGCATACCCTCCTTTACCTTGCAACATTCGCCTAACTGTCAAATGCGTTTTGAGTTTACTTTCCTCCTGTTCCTTCGTCCTAGCATAACGCAAGGTAACTCGAATAATATCTCTCATAAAAGGTGGCGGAATATTCACCAATTTGGAATCATCAAAATAACCCGTAGACATGATAGAGGTCAAAGACAAAACTCGATCTGAATGACTGATCGCCAATCGTTGTCCAATCATTCCTCCCATAGACATACCTATTAAATGTGCCTTGGTCACACCTACTGCATCTAATACAGCAATAGCATCCATAGCCATATCTTCCAATTTATATTTATTAGGCTTATTCTTATTAGGTTTCCCCCAATCTTTCAACCAATCAGACTGTCCTACTCCCCTATTATCAAATCGAATGACTTGATACCCCCCATCTATTAAGGGTTGATAAAAATGTGGATACCAATCCAATAAAGTTTGAGTATGTCCACAAATTAATAAAATAGTGTCTTTCGAAGGATCTATTCCATTGATCGCTTCATAAAAGATTGATACGTCACCATTCTTTGCCGTGCCGGTCTCTCCTTTTATCAAAATAGGAAGAGGTTCTTTTTGTAATTGCGAAATAAGCGTATCTATATTCTTAGGTAACTGAATACCTGATCTTAAAAAGATAAAAAATCCTAGCAATAAGAGTAGGATAAATAGTAGAATGTATATCATTTATAAGTTAATAAAAGAATTTGAGTTGTAGCAATAGATACCTGTAAATGTATATCAATAGCTGCGAAATAAAAAACAATTTAGTATTTTATATACTAAAAATTAGCGATATTATATTTTCTAGATACTAAACAGGAAGAGACTAGTTATCAGACTTTCTGTAATAGATTAAAAGAGCATACCATCTAGATATTAGAGACGGAAGTAAATCCTTTTAAAAAATCCTTTTTTTGACTAAAAAAAACTACCTTTAAAACAAAAAAAACTCCCATTTCCTAGCGGGTGCTATTACTATCGCTGATTTCCCACCTGCCGATCCAGATAAAGGAGTACATCTACTACTAAAAGGTCGATTAAAAAAGGTGTAAAACTGCCTGATATTTTTTTACCACGAACCGCTAGAGTCAATCTGGTTAGCTAGACAGGCCAACAGCCAGGGTACATTCTTTTTTGTATAATTCGCTTCTAAAATTAGTGGTAAAATTTAGCTCGCTTTCAAAATTAGTGAATTAGTTGTAAAAATAGATTTTAGCATCAACCATTTGTTATGAAAAAAATAAACCGAAAAAAATTCCTCCAACAAGTAAGCCTCGCCAGTTCTGCCTTACTACTTCATTCCTGTAGTCCAATTGGTCTTACTACTAACAAAGAAACCATGACTGTAAATCCAACTGTTTCAAATAAGTCAACAAACGAGAGCATCATCAGCTATATCAAAGATAAGCACGGACAATTTGATCTAACCAATTATCGTCAATTAATAGGGGCCGCCAACCCATTTAAAGAAGGAGATGCGACCATAAATGTTGCCGCCAAAGATGAGACACATCGGCAATTGGCTAGACAGTTATTATCCAACACAACGATTCAAGAAATTGATACCCATATACTATTCAAGGATGAACTACAAGCATTAATCCAGCAAACTACTACTGAATCAACAACTATAGCTGATTGGCAATTAGGGAAATTAAAAGAATATATTCTTACCCAATCGGAATCAGATATTAAAGAGCTAATGCCAAGCCTATCAAGTGATGTGATTGGATGTGTAGTAAAGCTCATGACGAATGACGAATTGATCAGCGTTGGGCAAAAAATATTCAATCCATTACCAGGAAGTCAGATAGGAAGCAAAGGATATATGGGCGCCAGAATCCAACCCAATTCTCCTACAGATAATGTGGAGGACATTAGGATGCAGGTATTTTGCGCATGGTCTTACGCCGTCGGTGATTTAGTACTTGGAACTAATCCTGTGTCCAGTACACCAGAATCCGTGGCGCGTATCGAAAGCACCTTATATGACATCATCAGCACCTTTGATTTAGAAGAGGTTTTGCCTAATTGTGTTTTATCACATATCGATGTTCAAGCCGAGGTAGAACGATTACAACCAGGAACTACAGGGATCTGGTTTCAAAGTTTGGCAGGAACTGTGAATGCCAATACCACCTTTGATGTAAGTATTAAAAAGATGTTAGATCATATCGCCAATAGACAAGGAAGGTATGGCTTATATGCGGAGACGGGACAGGGGGCTGATTTTACAAATGGGCATGGAGAAGGCTTTGATATGGTCATTCACGAATCTAGAAAATATGGTTTTATTCGAGCATTGAAACAAATAATGAGTAAAGGACACGCCCCTGAAAAAGCACCATGGGTGCATGTAAATGATGTAGCAGGATTTATTGGTCCAGAAGTTTTCAAAACAAAAGAACAATTGGTTCGCTGCTGTTTGGAAGATACTGTAATGGGTAAATTACATGGCTTAACCATTGGCTTAGATATTTGTTCTACCCTGCATATGGATGTCTCCCTAGATGATTTAGATTGGTGCATTGAACAAGTGATGCCTGCCAATCCAGCATACCTAATGGCCTTACCGACCAAGAATGATCCAATGCTCAGTTATCTGACGACCGCATTTAATAATCATGTGAAAATTCGGGAGCAATTTAAATATAAAGTAAATGATGCCATGTGGGCCTTCTTTAAAAAATTGCAAGTCATTGATGACCAAGGTGAGCCAACCAAACATTTTGGTGATCCAATTTGGGTTTACTATCAATATCGGCTTGCTAAGAAAGATACCCGTACCCAAGCTGAAATATACCAAGAAGGGAAAGAACTAATTGCTGAGATCAGAGATAGAGGCGTTCCTATTGCAGAAGGTTATGGGGAGAATATTTGGGATTTAGCCCCTTTCTTAGATCAGGAAGTTAGGGATTTATATGAAGATGCTAAAGTAAGTCTCTGGACTGCCATGACTCCTACTTTTGCATCAAAAATTCCGAATGTAGTACCAATTAGCACCACCTCTAAAAACAGAAAAGATTATGTCTATCATCCTGAGTCAGGAGAAGCACTGACACTAGCATCACAAGCAACTTTAAAACAACTTCAACAAAATTGGACGACTACCCCAGATGTACAAATTCTTATTTCTGATGGTTTAAATGCCAATGCCTTAATGGATGAAGGGCATGTAGTCCCTTTTCTACAACTACTTCGACAATCTTTGACAGAAAAAGGATATGCCGTCGCCAAAGAAAACATATTATTGACCCACGGTAGAGTCAGAGCAGGCTATCAATGTGGCGAAATACTGTTTGGAACAGAAGCAGCCTCCAAGAAAGCTAAAGGAATTATTCATATTATTGGAGAACGTCCTGGATCAGGTCACCACAATTTTTCTGTCTATTTATCTGCTCCTGCTCAACGTACTTGGAATAAAAAAGATCAGGTGGATCATAATATATCTAGGGTAGTTTCTGGTATTTCTGATACCGCTTTATCCCCTGCCCTAGCAGTGGCGGAGACGATTTCTATTTTTTCTACTTTGTTTGAGGAAGGAATTTAATTGGATTTACTTGATTTCTAATTAGACATAATAGAACGCGGAACTACTTCGTAGCCACACGGGTACCACGGATTTTTGTAGGTCGTGAGCGATTTTGACAATCTAGTGTTTAGGTCTAACTAACGTAAAGGCTATTATCGACGTGGAGCTTCTTTGAAGCCACACGGATACCAAGGATCTTTGTAGGTCGTGAGTGACTTTGACATTGTAACGTTTAGCTATCGCTGGCGCAAAGGCTATTGCCTTGTGCCTACTATAAATAAAGGCTTTGCCTTCAGAATAACATAAAACGCATTCGTTGAATAAGGAACAAGTAAAAATATGAACAAAAAAATTAGCTATTTTCTATTAGTAGCAACCTTACAAATGCTAGTAGCCTGCAACACCCTACAAGAAATACCCAAAGCAGTCCCTACAGAAATTGCCACAGAAACACCTCCACCAATAAGTATTTCTAAAACAGCCTCTTCCTATACTAATCAAGCAAATGCCAAAGTAAAAGAAGCCCTCAACTTTCAAGATCGAAAAGATTTTGACAATGCAGAAAAAGGCTTCATAGCCACTAGAGAAGATCCTATTATAAAAACGTCGACTGGTGCAATTGCAACAGATTTGCGCTGGTTTGATTTTCTAGATCAAGCTGCACCTAGTACGGTAAATCCTAGTTTATGGAGGCAATCTCAATTAAATAAAAAGCATGGACTATTCAAAGTAGTCGATGGCATTTATCAGATTAGAGGATTTGATTTAGCGAATATGACCGTAGTCGCTACTAAGGAAGGATGGATTGTGATTGACCCATTAACCACGGAGGCTGTTGCACGAGCTGCAATGGAATTAGTCGACAAACACCTCGGCAAAAAACCAATCAA
>JALZWC010000988.1 GCA_023300255.1 Saprospiraceae bacterium
ATGGTCTTGTCCTCCATCTACTTCTTTAAATTCAGGTGCTCCGTTTAAAGATTTGTAGTAGAAATTCCAACCTTTCCAGATATCACATACGTAAGACTGTTTTACTACGGGATAAGCCGTTGATATATTTCTTATAAAAGAAATATTGGTTTCATAAGATTCATTAAATACAGAAAAGTAATCTATAATGTCCCCGACTTCTAAATTGGGTACCGTTATTTTATAGTAGGAAGAATTTTGGAATCCTGTTGCATAAAAGCTTGGCACTTGGGTAGATACTTCAATTGCTTGCTCCATGTCAATTGCTATTTTCTTTCCATTAGCTTTAACTAAGGTAATTTCTAAAATTTCTGATTTCTGAAAATAGAATTCCGAAAAATCTTCTAAGGCAGAGGCTTCCTGTATTTTTAATCTTTTTCTATATACGCCTTTTACTCCTCCTGCATTATTGCCAAATAGTTTCTTCGCAAATTTACCTTTTAGAAAGGATAAATAATACTTTTGACTTAGAATAACTACAGGCTCCTCTTTGTATATTTCTGGCGTTTCAGTACTATTGAAATCTTGATCAGATTGATTGATGATCTTTTCATAATAGGCTTTATTCTCCTGCCAATTTTCGCCTTTTTTTATTTGGGCAGATAATAAAAAAGGGATAAACAAAAAGAGAATAAAGGGTAATGCAGATGCTTTCATTGTAGGGTTAGATTTAATTGTTCCTAAAACACATTTAATTGAAAATTGAATACCAAGTAAAGTAAGTAGACAAAAATAAAGGACACATTTAGAATTTAGCTAAACACATAGCCTATGTGTTTAGGTATTACGTTTAATTTTGTCCAAGTACACTGTAAAATAAATTTCTTTGCATTTTGTCGGCGCCTTTTAAGGCAACTCATCGTTGCTCATCACTCAAGTAGCTAAGGCTATTATCGTTCTTCGCGTTTATCTGGCTACCTAGACAGGCCTTGATTTGCCTTAAAATTCGCTCGACAAAAACACTAAAGAACTTATTTTACAGTGTACTTAGTTTTCTATTCTGTAGCTTTTTTAATGATTATCTGGTCTTCATAAAAAGACTTTATGGAAGCAATCGCGGTGTTCCATGATTTAAAATCAGGCTCCTCTATGATTGTATTTTTTAAGGCAATTTTTTTGTTATAGAAAACCTTATTTCCTTTTTGCAGATAACTTAATTCGAAGTCATATTTTTCATGTTGAATCGTAACTGGTTCTGGCAGATACTCCACTTGACTATCTGCGGGAATACTAATCTCAATCGTAGATTGCACTAATAAAATATCTGAAAATTCCAATGCATTTTTTCTATCGGCAGATATCGTTGCATTCAAGAAATAAAAATCTTTCTCTAAATTTAAATAAATCTCTTTGCCTATATCTGTTATCTGGTTATCCAGATTAATTTGGTAAGATAATGGTAGTCCAACATCTCTTTTTGTCCAATCGGGTAATTCCTCTAAAGTAATAGTTACATTCTTGCTATTTCCAGCTAGATGGTCCACAATATAAGCCTTCCGTTTGTCCTCTCTTATGCTTGAAAGATAATTTGCTAATGCAATTCTTGCACTACCTCCAAGTATAGAGGTTCCTTTACCGACTAGCGTCTCTCCATCAATTCGTAAAAATTCTTTCGTTTCTATGAAGTAGTGTCCTTCGTTGGAAAGAGGTATTATATCTCGTATAAAACTATCCCCATTTTCTATTAGAACTTCCTGCTCTTGGATATTATAACTATACTCTTCTATGCCTATAAATTTTTGAGTAGGATCAAGAAATAATTTTTCCCCATTCAATAGAACGGCACAAATCATATGGTTATCTACTAGCAGCGAAGGAATATCGTAGCTATAAGGAATCTCTCTCGTACCTATCCAAGTTAATCGAGCATCATACCCAGCTATTAATAACATTTCTTTCACCAAATTAGCCATCCCCTTACAATCGCCATATTTATTATTATAAACAGATTGACAACTTTCTGGCCGAAACCCATTAATCCCATCTTCAAAAGCGATATATCGGATATTATCCTGCACCCAATAATAAATGGCTTTTATTTTTTCTTCATCAGAAGTTTGACCTTCCAATAAATTAGCGACTAAATCTTCTAAAACAGCAGATTCATTACCAATTTGGTTGACTAAAGAAGCATACCAACTATATAGATCTTCAACCGATTCTGTTAACACGATCTCTTTTCCATTGTTAGTATAAGCATTCACTACAAATATCAAATGAGGAGCTGTTTTTTGTCTACTAGGCGCATTCTTTTCTGCTGCTGGTTTTTTGATATTATTTTGATTATAATTATAAACCATTGCTCCCTTTTCCTTCTTTTCAGTTAAGCCTACTTGGTCAAAATTTAATTCTTCCACTCTTAATCGCAACCAGAATGGCACGACCACCTTAATGGTACTACTTTGTACAGAATGAGTTTGTTGAAAATATAAACTAGTCAAAAATCGAGTATCGGAAAATATTTTTTCATAACCCAGTACCAAAGTTTCTCCTTTTGTTGGTATTGTTCTTTCTACTATCGCTAATTTTAAATCATTATGAAAAATTCCGTCCGACTCATAGTCCATAATAATAGAGGGGATACTTCTCTTCTTTTTTGCATCCATAGCCCAATTTTTTTTGACCGAAGAAGTGTTATCAAAAGATACTACTTGTCTGACTTTAACAGGAATAGTGCTGTTTGACTTAAATTTTTGTTGTACCGTCAATTTTGCATGTAACGAATTGGTCTGCTTATCTATATAAAATTCCACTACTTGCGAGCAATTAATAATTTCTACCTCTTCTGCTTCTATAGGATTTGCAGTAATGGTTAGGGGTAAAAAAGCAAAAAATAAAAAGATGAAAAATAAGGAAGGAATATTTTTTTTGACTGTTTTCATACGTAATGGTTTAGAAAATGAAGATAAGTAGTAAGGCTACAACAAAATAAAACAAAATATATTTTACAATATATATATGTGAGTCGAATTAACAATAGAATAACGTGCCTATTTAAATAACCACAACAATCTACTTCAATTTTGACACCAGAAGTAAATATTATGTTATAAATCATTCCTAAAAACATCAATTCGACTAGTTATTAAATTATTAGATTGTAAAACAATCTTGAAGCAGCCAATTAATTCATCCGATCACTTCCAGTGGTCGGATGAAACGTGCAGCTTGATCCGACCAATTGGGTAGAAATTCCCCCAACTTTGTTTTACACTCAAATTATTAGAAATTAGCTGTATATTGTAAAGTGTCCGACACACTAGGAACGTTCCACCATTTATACAAAAAAAAATATAATAACATTGAAAAAAAAATAGGCCTTTAATCCATTCGCTGGAGTTTTAGAAGATGATTTGGAAAAGATCATTATTCCTAAATTTGATGTAGCAGCAGTTTTAAGTCAGATACACCAATCGGAATCTCTAGCTTTAAAATTTATAGGTAAACAAGTGACTTTAAAGACAATTCTAGCTTGACTTTTTCTTACTCAAAAAGGGATGGATTAATTTCTAATACATGGGGAGATGCTTCCATCATATGGAATATGAATTTACAAAGAGCAACTCACTTTGGGATCGTTTTAAAATACAATTACGAATTTATAGTAGAAAGAAAATAAGGATCAATTATGATTCAATCCTTGAATAACCACATTGCCTGTTCCTTTTGGATCACAAGGATATCCAAATTCTTCTTGCCATTTCTTAGGATCATTAATCGTCTTATAAAAATTGTCTAAATACTTTATAGTGGACGCTTTATATTTTTCATCCAATAATTCACAGTCTTGGTAAATGCTGTAGATTTTGGGTTTCAGTTGATTGTACAAAGCAATAGTAGCTTCAAACTTTTGTAAATTTTTCAAGCAATAACCTCTGTACCGACGTTGTCTTACTGATGTCAGATACAGAGCTTCAGCAGGTTTAGCATAAGGCGCATTCACGATTCCAGCATGGTCAAAATCATAAGGAACCGCATAAGGTACAGTCGTGGAATCTTGTGCCAGTAGTTTGATATTTTGCAAATATTGAATAGACCAATCTGTATTACCAATCAGATATTCAAAAACTGCCATGTTTAAAAAGGGTTCTTTTTGTACTTGATTCGGTTGGAGTTTTCGTTTTACATTAAGCATCTTATTTCTCTTCGCCATTTGCGGCTCTTCTTCTAGTAAAATTCCATAAACTGATGACTTTTGCTTCTTCTTTTGGTGGTTTTCTAACTTTACTTTCACTAAGCGTGCTTTAAAGCTTTTAGATGTAATTAAGTTATAAAGTTTATAAACTAGATATTCGTGAACGACATATTTTTCTCCTCTGCAAGGCATCACTAGTTTCATTTTTTCTTGGTCATAGAAAATATTTTTTTCAGCCATTTCAGATTCTGGGAAATATAATTTTAAGGGCAAATGGGTACAATTGCCAATGAGTCTTCTAAAATTTCCTCTTGTTTTAGCTTTAATTGGTATAGTAGTTTCCTTGTTATTAGCGTCTGCATAAGAAAGGGTTAGAGGATACTTGTTAGGTGCTTCAGATTTATCTCTTAGCAATTTAGACAGATTGCCACTTAGGGTGATTTCTAGGATTTCTTCCGAATCAAATAGACCTTGCCCGTTCTTTGTTGTCGTTATAGTAGATTGATCTTGTGAATAGATTGTTGTTACTAAAAAGAAAGTGAACAAAAGAAGAATTGCTTTTCTCATAATTGAAATATTAAGGAATGATGTAGAAATAAATTTAGATTCTTGGGTAGATTATTTTGTTCCTAGTTTCTTCTTTAAAAACGGGAGTATTGTTGATACTATGACTGTTTTTAAAGGAATGAGCAAACACCGTTTGTGAACCGCAAAGCGGATGGGTTGCTAGGGATAAAAGAAGCAGCTAAGAATCTAAGGTTATTTTTACACCATTCCTAAGGCAAAGAATGAGGACTTTATTTATTTCCTATTCCTTAAATAATCGTAAATTATAGATTACTTCTCATAGGGGATATCAAACCACCTTCCCACCAGCCAATATATCAGGAGCATTCCAATCATGAGAAGAAAGATAAAGAGAAGGATGACCTTTCACATATTGATGCATTTGCTCCACCGTTTGCTGCGCAGCTCTATTCATTAAAAGTACATCTGGTATTTCTTGTTGGAGCGTAGATTCGTTATAAGTTAGATCTCCTGCTATAATTGTTGTGAGCTCGGAATTTTTCACCAAAACAGATTGGTGGCCAATAGAATGTCCTGGGGTTGGTACTACTACTATCTTTCCATCCTTGGTTATTTTTTGGCTTTTTAAAAAATTCCCTTCTGGCCCATCTGGGTAAGTAATTAAAGTAGGTTGAAACCAACTAGGCCAGTTTTTAGGAAAGTATCCATTATTCGGTCCTTTTTTACTATTGGCTAATTCATATTCTGTTTGAGACACATATATTTTTGCATGCTCAAAATGAGCTAGTCCACCGATGTGATCGCCATGCATATGCGTTAAAAGGACTGTAGTTATATCTTTTGTTTGGACACCAATTTTTGCTAGTTGGTGAGGAAGTTCTTCTGATTCTTTTATTCTTGTTTCTACGGC
>JALZWC010000989.1 GCA_023300255.1 Saprospiraceae bacterium
GGACATAGATACCACGGGTATGGACATAGATACCACGGGTATGGACATAGATACCACGGGTATGGACATAGATACCACGGGTATGGACATAGATACCACAGGTATGGACATAGATACCACAATGGCTACGCCTATAGTAAATTTATCTATAGAGAATCTTACCAGAGTAACTAGCGATACCATTAGTTTGGCAATATCTGCATCAGGATTTACAAACATATTATCTTATCAGTATAGTATTCAGATAGCAGATTCTTCTGATGCTAGAATTATAGGTATAAGTGATTTTAATTTAGAAAGCTTATCTGCAAATAATTTCTTTCAAGTCAGCGATCAAACTTGGACAAGCGCATGGTATGATCCGTCAGCGATGGGGATCAGCGTACCAGATGGTACTACATTATATACCGTCCAAATGATTAAATCTAATACTGATAAGGATTGTATAGAATTAGCAATCAATGGGAATCTAATCCCTGTCCAATTAATTATGGCACAAGGGAGTGCCGTCGTGGAAGGAACTATAAACGTGAGTAATGGTAGTGCCTGCACCAGTGATGCAAGAAGTATATTTGGCACTATTGCTACAGAAACTGGCCTACCAGTGCGAGAAGTAACGGTTGCAATTGCGAATGACACAATTACGACAACAACAGGAGTGGATGGTTTCTATAGTTTCAATCAAATTCCTATTGGAGAACAAATAGACATTATCCCAAGTAGAGATGGTGATCATCTAACAGATGTAACTACCTTTGATATTGTATTGATAAATCGGCACATTTTGAATATCGCTACTTTAGATTCCCCTTATAAGATAATAGCGGCCGATATTAATAAATCTAATTCTATTACTGTTTTTGATTTAGTATTAGTACAGCGAAGAATCCTTGGATTGAATCTAGATTTTCCAGGAAATACTTCTTGGAGGTTTATACCTGCTTCTTATGAATTTACAGATCCAACTAATCCTTTTGCAGAAGATTTTCCGGAGGTACTTACTGTAAATGGCTTTAGCGGTGATTTAGGTAGTCAAGATTTTATTGGTGTGAAAGTAGCAGATGTATCCTATAGTATTTCGAATGGTACTTTTAATAGTACTGCTAAAAGTAGATCTGCTAAAAATCTAGCTTTAACTTATACTAATCAGTTATTTGATATAGGAACAACTATAAAAGTGCCTGTGAAAGTAGATAATCTAAAAAGGTATAGTGGCTTTCAATTTGCTTTAAGTTTTGATCCGTCTACTTTACATTTTGAAGGATTATCAAGTACCAATGGTGTTCCATTAACGACTAATAATATTAGTTACCAGCATATTGAAAAAGGTCAATTATTAGTGAGTTGGGTAGCAGGAATGGAGCAAAGTTCTTCCATAGATCAATTGTTCGAATTATCTTTTATGGCTAAAGAAAAAGGGGAATTAAAAGACTTAATTTCATTAGATGATCAACATTTACAGTCGGAATCTTATACTCAAGATTTACAGGTGAGCGGGATTACCTTATCGGTAGAAGAGGCGAATGCTCCTGACTTGGGTCGTATCAATATCTATCCAAATCCATCAAAAGGAGTATTTGTAGTAGAGATACCTGCGGCATTAATCAGTCCAACAGAAATTACTGTTTACACCACTACAGGCCAGCAAGTAATGACAATGCAAGGTTTAGACATTGCTTCTGAACAATATACGATAGACTTAAGCAATCAATCAGAAGGAACTTATATCGTGATGATAAAAGGAGAGGAACGAGTGGAGATACAACGAATTGTAGTGGGTCAGTAGTTCTACTTTGGTACTTTAGAATTTTTCATCGGACCACGCTTGTGATCCGATGAGAAAATTAGCGCCGCCCTTTCTCAATCGGATGACTAGATAGAGACTACTACTTTAGAAAGGATAAATCTTCTGTGTCAGAATTAGCCTGGCTTAATACTAAGCGAAGAAAAATAAATAAAGTAGACCATTATGGTTTTTTAAATATTGACTGTCAACGTCTTACGACTTATTATTTTATACTTATTACTTCACTAATGAGTTTTATTAAAAAAAAATACCTATCGGATATGTATCCAATAGGTATTTTTTTTGCGAACAAATATTTCTCCTTTAAAACTTCTCCATAATCCGACTCTTCATTTGCGTAAATTCCGCCTCGGTAATAATACCTGCTTCTTTTAAATCCGCCAATTTCTGAATTTTTTCAATCAGCACATCCGTTGCTGCAGCCATTTCTAATTCTGCGTCTTTCTTTTTAGGCTTAGGGGTTACTTCAACAATAGGCGAAGGAGGCGTTTTTGCCTTTTGGGAAGGAACGATCATCTCATCATCCGATTTAGCAGAAGCATTAGGAACGATATCATCTTCCTCACCCTCTACTTCTATAATTACTTTCTCCTTCACTTTAAATTCAGGATTTGCAGTAGTAGAAGTAAAAGTAGTATCCGAAGCTTTAGTCTGCTCTCCTTGCCATTCTTTAGCCACAGACTTTCCCTTCTCAAATTTTTCCTTATAATATTTTCTTAATCTTTCTGGATCAAAATCTAAAATAGTCCCTCCAGATTCTAAGTGTTTTTTAAAGACTTCCCCCAATGCGTAAGTGGAAGCTCCTGCAAATGCAGATACGGTAGCGCCACCAATCATAGACCCTAGGCCAGGGATTAACTTTATTATACTACCTGCTCCTAAACGAGCTAAAGTGGTACTAGTTAAAGAGGTGACTAAAGCTTTGCCTTGTGTCTCTTGAAAATCCACATTATATACGCGACACATCTGACGAATCATATCCAACTGCAAGGCACTAACTGCAAATATGTCCGCCACCATTACAGGTATAAACCCTGCCCCCATTGACCAGATGACGTGATTTCGGATGATATTATCCGCTTGTTCTAAATTATTATTTGCGCTCATGATTATGTGATTTTTTTTGTTTCCTACTCTTTCTAAACGTAAAGAAGTACTCGATAAGTAAGACGTGTTGATTAATTCGGTAAATTTTAGGAACAAGATTTTTTCTATATTTTTTACCAAAAAGTAAATCGATAGCAAGGCTATGCATTGATTTTTTGGTAAAAAATAGGGGAAAAAGATGTTTATAAAATACCGAATTAATTAGCATGTCTTACTTTCTTATTCAAAACTAAAGGAAAACAGCCCTAATTGCCATTTTAATCGACTAAAACTTTGTGTTTTTTGACAAAATAGGAGATTATATAAAATAAGAGGCCCAGCAGTAAGGAATTTGTTCAGATGGCAGAAATTTTAAAAATGGCTATTATCTTTCCCAGAACCTCCGATATCAGCCACTTTCCGAGTTTCTGGTATCAAGAGTCCGTCTCTTAGCCTGAGGATAAAAACTATTAGCTAGCATAAATGTTTATTCTTAAAACATTGACGATCCTAAATTGATTATTGCCTCTATTATGGAACTATTATTTTAATGTAGGTGACAAGACAAAGGACTAATTAATAACTACTAAAAGAGTAGTTTTATACGTTAATTTGTAAGTATCGTAATACCTCTGAAATCTGATAAGTTAAATTTAAGAAAATGAGAAGTTGTTTATATTTATTCGTCCTTACGATTGTTTTACTAACTGCGTGTCAGCAGAATGACCTGGAAGAAACAGGGACGATAGCCATCAATTTTCAATTGAAGTACGACGGAGAACCATTGGTGATGTTTGATAGATATGAATATCCAAACGGCATGGAATTCTTTTTTACTCGTTTCAATTTTTATCTATCTGATCTAAATATAAAGGCGGCCAATGGACAACCAGTTTTGCTAAAAGATATAGAATTTCTAAACCTTTCGGAGGATCATGATACCGCAGCTAAAGCCGCACAGGGAACCACCTTGTTAATAAGAAAAATACCGCTTGGCACTTATAATTCTATTGAATTTGATATGGGAGTACCTGCAGATCTAAATAGCCAAGAACCAAAAGACTATTCAAACGATCATCCTTTAGCTGCCACAGGAGAATATTGGGATAGTTGGAATAGTTATATTTTTAGCAAAACAGAAGGGAAGTTAGATACAGATGGAGATGGACAAGCAGATTTGGGCTTGGCTTACCATATAGGCGCTGATGAAACCTTACGTAATGTAGACCTTAACAGAGACTTCGCCATTGAAGTTGACGGAATTACTACAGTAACTATTGATATAGAAATGAAGCGGATGTTTGATGATGGTACTATTATTTATGATCCTTTAGAGACTGCGCAAATTCATAGTTTAACCCAAATAAATGAAGCTATTATCTTAGCTGATAATTTACAACAAAGTTTTCGATAAATAAACCTATTAG
>JALZWC010000990.1 GCA_023300255.1 Saprospiraceae bacterium
TTTTTATAAAAAAATCGAGGCAGAATATAGTAACTAATAAAGAGCGCCGCCATTACATAACTGATATAAAAAATGACTTTAGACATCGTTATGGCTGGACCATTTCGGTCATAAGCACTTGATAAAAACAGTACAAGTATTAGAATTACTTGAAAAAGTCCTTCTTTAGGAATTCTTTTTAATAGATCGTTCATCGTTCCTAAAAATACTTACTTTTTTAGTTTAGTAAGGATAGAATCGGTCAACAGCTTATATTATTGGTTCAACAGCCATTTATTACAGTCATGTGTATTATTGGGTGATTTGATACAGGCTGATTAGTTAGCCTACAACAAAAGTGCTAAATGCTAGTAATTACAGATAACCCGAAAAATCGGTCGTTCACCGAAAATATCGTTTTGTATATTAGAAATGGAGGTATTTTTGAGAACTATTATTTATTAGGACTGTTTCTTAGCAAAAGAAAATTTAAAACCATACGAAAAATAGAATAGAGCGCAGAGATGTGAGAGCAGAGATGTATTTCCTTTAAAAAACAAAGGAGTATCGTCTATTCCTGCGTGCCTTGGCAAGTAGGTTAAACGAAATCCATCTCTATTCTAAAACCAGTATGGTTTTTAAAAAGAAATCACCAATCTATTAATGACCATGATGTTATTTACCCTTAAAGAAAAGAAATATTGGCTGTTCCTACTAGCTATTTGCAGCTTTACTACATTTACCTTCGCTCAAGGCATTGAAATACAAGGGCAAGTCATAGAAAGTGCCTCCGAACTACCTGTCGAATTTGCAACTATTATGATTGGGGATAAGGCAACTAAAAATCCAATCACAGGTGCGACAACGGATATGGATGGTAATTTCAGTGTCCGTACCAATGCAACAGACTTTTATATTGAAATCAGCTTTATTGGCTTTTCAACTAAAACGATTAAGGAGTTTGACATAAAAGGAAAAAAACTTGATTTAGGAACCATTGTGCTAATGGAAAATAGTCAGATGCTAAGTGAAGTTGAAGTACGGGCAGAAAAATCTACTACGGAATTCAAATTAGACAAGCGAGTCTTTAATGTAGGAAAAGATTTGAGTAGTACTGGCGCAAGTGCTTTGGAGGTTTTGAATAATGTACCATCTGTCAATGTCAATATAGAAGGAGCTATTAGTCTACGAGGAAGTGAGGGCGTACAAGTTTTAATCAATGGAAAACCATCTGTAATTGCTAGTGAGCAAGGAGGGGCTCTTGGAACAATCACTGCTGATATGATCCAACAGATAGAGGTTATTACCAATCCTTCTGCGAAATACGATGCAGAAGGCACGTCTGGTATTATCAATATTGTGATTAAAAAAGAAGAAAGAAAAGGAATCAATGGATCAGCAACGGTCAATGTTGGCACCCCGCATAATCATAGCGTTGGTTTAAGTTTAAATCGTAGAACGGAGAAGTTTAATTTATTCAGTCAACTAGGAGCGGGATATAGAAAATATCCTAGTGATCGAGAAGGTATCAATCAGGATTTAGTCGATAACACTACTCTATTTACGGAAGGACAAGAATATAGAAACGAGTTTTTCTATAACTTTAATTTAGGCACAGATTATCATATTAATAAAAACAATGTCATTACTCTTTCTGGTAGTGTCGCTTATGAGGTAGAAGACCAACCTTCTAACACTAATTTCATGCTACAAGATGCTTCTGGAAATATCGTCGATCAATGGAGTCGGAGAGAAGTTACAGAAGCTACCAACCCAAAATATCAGTATGAATTACAGTACAAACGAGATTTTGAAGATCATAAAAACCACACCTTATTGGTTAGTGCCATAGGTCGATTGTTTTCAAAAGATCAATCTTCTGAATTTTTCGATACGACTATTTCTGGTAGAAATAGAGATAATGAACAACAAACTAGAACCGATTTCGGGGAAACAAAACAAACATTCAAACTAGATTACACTAAGCCATTCAATGACCAATGGTCTATAGAAACAGGCCTTCAGTTTGTAATAAATGATGTAGATAATGATTATGCAGTAACGAATTTAATCAATAATGAATTTGTAGAGGATCCGAATCTGACGAATTTATTTGAATATAATCAAAATGTATTAGGGATATATGCAACAGGCGCTTATGAAGGGGACATATGGGGTATCAAAGTCGGTTTGCGACTGGAAAATACAGATTTAACTACTCTACTCACCAATACAGATGAGCAAAATAGCCAAAATTTCAATGACTTATTCCCAAGTCTACATACTTCGTATAAAGTGACAGATAACCTCTCTTTTCAAGCGGGATATTCTAGAAGAATCTATCGACCAAGAATGTGGAGCTTAAATCCATTTTTCAATATCAGAAACAATTTCAATGTTAGTCAAGGAAATCCTAATCTATTACCAGAATACAGTGACTCTTATGAATTAACGAGTATATATATAGTGGGGCAACTTTCCTTGAATGTGAGTCTTTATCATCGGTATACTACAGCTGTTGTAGAACGAATTTCTACACTTGAAAATAGTGTGAGCACCTCTAAGCCTTTTAATATTGGTACTAGAAACACAACAGGTGTAGATGCTAATTTTAAATATACACTAAGCAAAAAATGGTCTATTAATGGAGATGTGAATTATAATTATTTTAATAGAAAAGGTGAATTTGAAGGAACTTCTTTCGATTTTAATGCGGATAATTGGTCTTCTAAAGTAACCAATAAAATAAAATTACCTGCTCAATTTGAGTTTGAAATCACAAGTCGATATCAGTCAAGAGTTAAGGCGGTGCAACGAGAGTATGCTAGTAATTTATTTGCAGATATAGGCTTACGAAAAAAGATAGGAACAGGTAAGATGGTATTAAATTTAAGTGTGAGAGATCTATTTGCTTCTAGAGTAAGAGAGAGTGAAATTTTTCAAGAAGATGCCTTTTTCATACATGATCGTTCCCAAAGAGGGCGCTTCGTTGTCTTAGGATTTAGTTATGGTTTTGGTAAAGGCGAGGCAATGGAATTTTCTGGACAACGGAGAAGGCGTTAAAAAGATCGCTGCGCTGTGAGACCGCTACGCTGCGAGAAGTCAGATCGCTGCGCTGTCAGATCAGCCAGATCGCTGCGCTATCAGACCGCTACGCTGCGAGAAGTCAGATCGCTGCGCTGTCAGATTTATGACGTTGACCGCACAGCCAGATCGCTGCGCTGTCAGACCGCTACGCTGCGAAAAGTCAGATTGTTACGCTGTGAGATGTCAGATCGCTACGCTGTCAGATTTATGACCTTGAACGCACGCACACACGTAGTACGAGCCGTACATCTCACAAGGTAACAATCTGACTTCTAAACAAAAAAATAGTGGACTTGATTTTGTAATCAAGTCCACTATTTTTTTGTTTAATTTCACCGAAGCTAGACCTTTCTGTCTCCTGGCAAAAGCTATCTCTTCTCTTACCAAAGAAGAGGAGTCGTCTACGAAGGAAAATTTTTAATCGAAGACGGCTCCCCCTCTTTTTAAGAGGGGGCCAGGGGGAGTTCCACGTTAGTGCTGAACAGTTAGCGCTTCCTAATTCAAGACAGCCATCTCATCTCTAAGCTTTGGCTTTGCCTCTTCTATTACATTCACTTCAATAATATCATCTGCATTTTTTAATAATTTTTTACAATCCCAACTTAGGTTTTGTAAATGTACTTTTTTACCTACTTTATGATATCGCTCAGTAATTTTATTCAATGCTTCAATAGCAGACATATCGACTACTCTACTCTCTTCAAAATCGATAATGACTTCTTGTGGATCATTTAGGACATCAAACTTTTCGTTAAACACAGTAACGGAACCAAAAAACAAGGGTCCATATATTTCATAATGCTTGATTCCTTTTTCATCAACTCTCTTTCTAGCTCTAATTCTTTTTGCATTATCCCAAGAGAAAACCAATGCAGCAATGATTACTCCTACAATCACCGCTAACGCTAAGTTATGTAGAACAGCCGTTACTAGCGTAACTAATACCATTACAAAAATATCCGACTTAGGCATCTTTGTGAAAGTTCTTAAACTAGCCCACTCAAAAGTACCTATCGCTACCATAATCATCAACCCAGTTAAAGCGGCCATAGGCAATTTTTCAATTAAACTAGCACCAAACATAATGAAGACTAATAACATCACAGAAGCCACAATACCTGACAATCGAGCTCTTGCTCCTGAAGATACATTAATCAAACTCTGTCCAATCATTGCACAGCCACCCATACCTGAAAATAAGCCAGAAAGAATATTCGCAGCTCCCTGAGCCACAGCCTCTCTATTACCTTGTCCTCTAGTTTCTGTAATTTCGTCGATAATATTTAGCGTCAACAAACTTTCTATCAATCCAACTCCAGCCATAATAGATGCGTACGGTAGTATAATTAAAAAGCTTTCTAGCGTAAATGGAATTACTGGAATATGAAATGGTGGAAAACCACCCTGAATAGACGCTATATCTCCTACTGTTTTTGTATCAATACCAAACGCAACCACTACTGCGAAAATGCTTAAGATAGCTACTAAAGAAGCTGGAATCGCTTTACTCAATTTAGGTAAACCCCAAATGATTAGCATGGTTAACAATACTAAGCCCATAAAGATATACATTGGACTTCCTGTCAACCAAGCCCCAGATGCATCTTGGAATTGCTCCATCTGAGACATAAAGATGATAATCGCTAATCCATTAACAAATCCAAAAATTACTGGATGCGGAACGAGTCGCATTAGTTTTCCTAATTTCAAAACACCTGCGGTCACTTGTATCAATCCTGCTAATATAACGGTTGCAAAAATATACTCTACTCCATAAGTTTGTGCTAATACCACTAAGACTACTGCCACTGCTCCTGTAGCACCAGAAATCATTCCTGGTCGACCTCCAAAAATAGAAGTAATAAATCCCATCATAAATGCTGCATATAATCCCGTTAAAGGAGATAAACCAGCAATTAATGCAAAAGCGACTGCTTCTGGAATTAGGGCTAAAGCCACTGTTAATCCAGATAATACTTCTGTTTTTACATCCACTTTTTGGGATAAGTCGAATAGATTGAAATACTTTGTCATTACGTTTTACATTTAAAAATAGAAGAGAGATCAGAGAGTAGAGAATAGAGATGTATTTCGTTTGAAATCAAATAAAATTATCTGTTTTTAAACGAAATACATCTCTACTCTCTACTCTCGCTTCTCTAATCTAAACCTGAAAGGTTTTACATTTAAAACAGGCCACAAATAGGATAACCTTTACAAAAGAATCAACTCTTATAAGGGCACTGTTTTTTTTCAAAATCTTACTAGCACTTAATATGGTCTAGGAAGGTAAATTTTTGAAGTGATTTTTTCGTTAGAAGGGCGCAAATGTAGGTGATATTACTTGCAAAGTCAATTTATTAGTGTTTTTTCGATATAAAATATATTTTTGTTTACATATCAAAAAAACATCATTTATGAATTTAAATTTTATTAAAATCAAAAATTTGATATTAAATTTTGAATATAAAAAATTAGCGACACTACCTTCTAAAGTAATCTGTGTTGGGAAAATTTAAATTGAGTGTAAAACAAAGTAGGGCCCATTCCAACCCAATTGGTTCGATCACTTCCAGTGGTCGGATCAAGCTGGACGTCTCATCCGACCACTGGAAGTGATCGGATGAATTAATTGGCTGCACCAGAATTGTTTTACACTCTATTAAAATCACTTGCTATCATTTTGCGGTCAATGCCTCTTTAGTAAGAACATATTGTTAATCAACAGTCTGAGTCGGCAGCACAAGCTATGATGGCTCACTCAAGTAATGTAACAATATAGCAAGAC
>JALZWC010000991.1 GCA_023300255.1 Saprospiraceae bacterium
AAACTAAGCATAGCTGGGCTACGGTTCTTTTTTCAGGACTTCTTAGAGGGAAAAAGGGCAGGTTAAAATGGCTAATTTATTCTTACTCTTTGCCTAAGTTGTTCATATATTAGGTTGACGTATTACTTACTATAGGCTATTAAGAATTAGATTGACTATTAAAATTATTCCTGTTTTCGGAAGTTCTTCTATTTCGCTCCCCCTTGGGGGTTGGGGGTTAGCAAGATTAGGAAAGGCTTACTTACAATCACCCCCAACCCCCAAGGGGGAGCGCTTTTTCGATCATCTTAAAAGACTGCTAGTTTAAAGATAATTACTTATCTATTTTCAACTTATCATTGCTTGACTTACTACTTGGTAGTCGAATAATAATAACTTAAGTTCTTGATTTAATTGTAAAATTGTGCTTACGTATAGATGACGTAGATAATCATATAATCTCACAATTTTAACAATCATTTTAAGTTGTCAACTGACTTACAGATACTAAATAATTTATACGTATCATTAAATTAACTTTTACTTTCAATTTTTAACAAGACAAACACCAATTAACTTATGCAAGTCAAACAATTTTTCTCTGCGGCAGGAGCGGTTACTTTTTTATATGGTATTGGATTAGTCATATTACCAGATGTATTGGCGGAGGCCCATGGAGCTACCAAATTAAATAATTTCACTTTATTAAATTTACGAATGTTTGGTGGAGCGTTAATTGCGGCAGGCGTAATGTTTTGGATGGCAATGCCTGCTAGGCAATCTTATGGGCGAAGAGCGATATTGGCTTTTTCTTTGATATTGGATGCTTCTATATTGATATTAAATCTTTTGGAAATAGGAACGAATGGTAATGCTCAGTTAATGCATTGGGTAGATATGGGCTTTGCTTTATTATTTGCTGTTGGGGCAGGATATTTTCTCACAAAAGAAAAAGATTTAAAATTTTAGAGAACGACAGAATAAATTATTAGACAAGGATAAAAAAGGAAGGCTTACGCTGATTGTTACATCTGTGTAAGCCTTCTGTTCTGAATGCGATTATCTAAAATACAAAATACAATCCTTACCCCTCGTCCAAAGGAATAAGAGTTGTGTTTATTACTTGGCAGTAATAATTGATGAAAAGTTTTATTTGTGTTATTTATGTTTGGGAGAGGAGGTATAAATGTGGGGAATTAGAAACTTTTAAAGTTTAGAAAAGTAGGTATAAAAATACGGGGAATCTCTCATCTAGGAAGGTATTACTATAGAGACAAAAATAGTGCCGATTGAATGATTTTTAATAGTCACAGTCCTTTTTAACTTTTTATTTAGATTTAATATTAGATTTAAGGCTGCTTTGTGACGAGCGTTTTTTTTCTTGATTTTTTTATTAAAACAAGGATTTTTTATTTCAATGTTTATTTGTAATTTAAGTTATTGAAAATAAGTTAACTACATATGGAAGAAACAGACCAGATACCAGAAGTTAATTTTCAGAACCGCCAAAAAAAGGCGTTTGAGTTTGAAATTGTTTCCAATAAAGAATTTTTAGTAAATCATCCACCAGAAGATCATGATCCTTTTCGACCACATCGCTTACAGTATTATGCAATTATCTTTATAGAGAAAGGACAAGGGTACCATTTTATCGATTTTAAACGGTATCCTTATAAAGAGGGGAGTATCATTTTTGTAGCTAAAGATCAAGTTCATGCCTTCGAAAAGAATTTTGATCGTGCTGCTTCTTTTCTATTATTTACAGAAAAATTCTTAGAACGCTCTAGTTTGGGGTCTAATTTAATGCATCATCTTACGCTCTATAACTATCAATTATATGCTCCAGTTTTACAATTACCGAATAAAAAAACGATTAATATTATTACCACTTTAGTGAATCAGATAGAAGCAGAATTTCTTACTACAGATGATTTTGCTACAGAGGAAATTATTCAATCTGCCTTGAAAATATTATTATGTATGGCAGAGCGGGTAAGGAAATCCAATATTGTCATAAGTCCTTCTTCTTTATATTATAAAGACTTCATTACTTTTCAAGCCTTACTAAAAAAACATTTATTTGAAACAAGACAAGTCAAATTTTATGCAGATAAAATGATGATTTCTACTAAAAAACTAAACCGTATTACACAAGAAATTAAAAACCAAGCCGCCAAAAATTATATCAACGATCTTTTAATTATTGAGATAAAACGTTTACTCACCAATACTGCTTTAAGTATCAAAGAAATTTCTTACAAAACAGGTTTTGAAGAACCTACTAACTTTGTGAAGTATTTTAAGAAGTATACTAATTTGACTCCTGTAGAATTTCGGAAACAGATTTAATAGAAGTCAGATTGCTTTGCTGTCAAACTGCTAATAAGATTTCTTTTACTGTAGCTTAGACCTCTGGTCTGAGTAGATAAGTATTAAGACTACTCAGACCAGAGGTCTAAGCTACATTTACAATAATATAATCATGATTCAGCAAAAAGAAATAGATCTACCAGCATGCACAAGAGGTTTTCATTTAATAACAGATTATTTACTGCAGCAGTTAAGGCCCTTACCCCAGGTCGGTTTATTTAATGTCTTTATTAAGCATACCTCTGCGGGACTGACAATTAATGAAAATGCAGATCCTTCTGTTAGGGTTGATTTTGAAAGTGTATTCAATCAGTTAATGCCTGAAAATGAACCTTACTTGACGCATACAATGGAAGGCTCAGATGATATGCCAGCACATATTAAGTCTACGCTTGTAGGTAGTTCGGTGACGATACCTATCACAAATGGGCGATTGAATTTAGGGACTTGGCAAGGAATTTATCTATGTGAATTTCGAAATCGTGGAGGGAGTAGAAAGGTGGTGATTACGATTTATGGATAAGTTTTTTTTGTTGACTCGTTATGCCTTGAAATTAGTAAAAATAGATTTTCTTGATAATAGATTTTTTATGCTTTTTTCTAAGGCGATTAAATTAGGACTCACAATAGCCTTTGATATTATCTTACGAACTTTTTTTGTTATTAGAACTTTGTCGATTTTGATGGGGTGTTTTAATACTGGACTACTTGTATCAATTTTGTTGGAGATAATCTGATCTATTATATTCACTGCAACCGCTATATCTTTAACTAGCTCTTTTTCAATGTTCTTGTACTCCTCTGAAGCAACAACAGACTTTGAAAGCAGTCCAAGGGATTCTTGTATTGGTATAGTATTTTTGAAAGGAATATTATTGTCTTCTTTGAGGTGGTTGAAATAGTTTTTATTAGTAATGATTTTTTCTATAATACTAGTGGCAAGAGCAATATCCTTAATTAAGTTTTTTTCAATCTCAATAGATATTGTTGTAATAGGATTGTTTTCTTGAATAGTAGGAAGCTCCACTATGGCATCAGTCGGTTGCATGCTCTTTACTTCCTCATTTACTTCCTCCTGACTGGAAGGATTAATGTTAGCTGAAGGGAGGGAGTTGAAAGCGTCTTTACTGTCAATAAATTCATCTACAATATCAGCGGTAAGAGAAATATCTTTAATTAGATTTTTTTTAATCTCAATAGGTATTGCTACGGTAGTATCATTTTGAGGATTAATAGGAATTTCAATTATAGACTCAGATTGCAGATTTCTTACGTCACTGTTTATTTTAACATTACTGAAAGGAATAGGATTAGCAGAATGGAGAGAATTGAAATAGTTTTTACTATCAATAAACTTTGCTATAATATCAACGGCAAGAGCAACATCTTTAATTAAGTCTTTCTCAATCTCGATAGGTGTTGTTATAGGATCGTTTTGTTGAATAATAGGAAGCCCAACTATGGCATCAGTCGGTTGCACGCTTTTTTCCTCATCATTTACTTCCTCCTTACTGGAAGGACTAATATTAGCTGAAGAGCGGGAATTGAAAGAATCTTTATTGTCAATAAATTCATCTACAATATCAGCGGTAAGAGCCATATCCTTAAGGAGAGTTTTTTTAATCTCAATAGGTATTGCTGCTGTAGTATCATTTTGAGGAATAATAGGAAGTTCGACTATAGGCTCAGATTGCAGATTTTTTACATCACTGTTTATTTCAACATTGCTGAAAGAAATAAGATTAGCAGAATGGAGAGAATTGAAATCGTTTTTATTGTCAACAAATTTTTCTATAATATCAGTGGCAAGAGCAACATCTTTAATTAAGTCTTTCTCAATTTCAATAGGGATTGTTGTTATTGAATCATTTTGTAGAATAACAGCATCTTCCAATAAGGAATCATTCGATTGCACCTCCTTTACATCTGTATTACTTAAAATTATTCTATCTATGCTTTTTTTTTTAAGTCAATAGTAGCGGTAGAAGAATCATCAGGAGTGCTATTATCTGAATTTTCTTTTGAGAGGAATGCTTCAACAACAGCCAATGCTACGGCTACTTCTGTAACTACCTCTTGAACGATATGTTCTCCAATAATATCCTCTGGTACTTCTTTGTGTGCATCTGCTTCGGCAATACCATTAGATGGAGTTAAAGGAGTAGAGGGTATAAAATTGTTGGTAGTATCTTTTTCGATATTATTTTGATCAAGCTCAGGATCGGCTATGGCCTCCTTATTTTCGAGCTCTTTAGCATCCTCGTCTTTAACAACATTTTTAGGAGCTTCAACAGTATCTATTATTTCTTCTTCTACAAGTACTTCTTCTTCTGCAACAGGCACTTCTTCTTCAACAGGAGCCAAGAGTATTGCATTGGATAAATCTCCTCCATCAACGATTATTTCTGCGATTGCAACGCCTATAGATACATCTAACATTAAGGCTTCGTATGGACTAGGTTTTGCTGCTGCTACTCGACTAAGGTTTGCGGCTACTTTCGCTCTCAAGGCTGCAGGATCGGAAGTAGAATGGTCTCGGTCCATTGCATCTTCATCAATCGGTGCTTTTTCCCCAATTTCATTATCAGGTTCTCGGAAATCTTTAGGCTGTGGCAGATCTTCAATATTTTTTAAGCCAAAATAGTCCATGAACTTAGCGCTAGTACCATATTGAAGCGGTTTTCCTGGACCTTCTCCTCTTCCAACTATAGATACCAACTCTTTTTCTAATAATTTTTGAACAGCATAATCACAACTAACCCCTCTAATCTTTTCCATTTCACTCTTGATAACTGGTTGCTTATAAGCGATAATGGATAATGTTTCTAATGCAGCTTTAGAGAGACGTTTCTTTGTTTTTTGCTTTAAATAGGTACCAACTGTACCGTGGTAAGATGTTTTGGTTAAAAACTGGAAACCTCCAGCAATTTCTATTAATTCAAAAGAATAGTGTTCTTGTTGGTATTTTTCTTGCAAGTTAAGCAATGCCTCCTGAATTGGTCCTTTCTTGAATTTAGTATCAAACCTATCTTTTAGACAGTTCCGTACCTCCTCAACTGTTATAGGCGATTCAGAGGTAAATACTAAGCTTTCTATATGCTGTTCTAAATGATCCATTCTTGTCCAATTTACAAAGGTGTAGTTATTCTTTGTTCACTAGGAGTAGGTATTAAATAATCTACTCATTCTGACTTGTCTTTTGCCACGTAAAAAAACTTAAAAATGAAGCCGTAGCTCTGCTATGCCTTAATTTTGAAGCTTCTCTACGTGACAAAAATACTGCGCCATAACGAGTACCTTATTTAATGCCTACTCCCTCACTTTACTAGCGGCGGCAAAAATAAGGTTTTTCGTCTGGTTCTTTTTAGCAATTATCGAAAATTTAAAGATTATTGGTTAAATCTTATGCAATTTAGGAATGCTATATCGTTAGTATTTTTGTAATACGGAGATATAATTACTTCAACCACTAGGTGCTTGGACAAAATTAAGCGTAATATTTTAACCACATAGATACATAGGCCACATAGGTATGATGTTCTATGTGGCTTAGGTATCTATGTGGTTAAAAAAATTCTATTGTGCCCTTTATTTATGTCCAAATACTTACTTAGACGGTTTTCGACCCATATCATATATTATAAATATTTTATACAAAATAACAAATATGAAATTCCAATTATTCTTAGTATTCGCTTTTTTTGCCTTGGTAAGTTGCGATAATCTCGCTACAGAAGAACAAAAAGCGGAAGAAGGTTTTAAAGACAATATGAACGAAGCCAAGGAAGATCTTGGAGGTGCTTTCAAAAATGTTGGGGAAGCATTAACCAATTTAAAAAAGAAGCATAATATACAAGATAAAGAACCGATTAGCTTTCGAGATATGAAAGATTTAATGCCTTCTAGCTTGGGAGGCATGGAACAATCGGATAATAGTGGACAAACTAGTGGGGTACTAGGTATGAAAATATCTACAGCAAAGGCCATTTATGAAGAAGGAAACGCAAAAATAGAAATAAAAATAACGGATGTCGCAGGTATTGGTAAGTTAGCGGCTAAGGTAGCAGATTGGTCCAATATTGATATAGATAAGGAGTCAAAGGACGGATATGAAAGAACGACCAAGATTGATGGTTATAAGGCTTATGAAAAATACGATGCCCGTAGGAAAAAAGGCAAAATAGCGATGATTATAGATGAACGGCTAATTGTTGATATTGAAGGCCGTAATATCACGGAGGATCAATTGAAGGATGCATTAGATGATATTAGTATACGGAAATTGAAACGCTTGATTAAGTAAGGACAAAATAGATTATTTGGAACATGATTGCTAAGAACAGCGTATGGAAAGTATCTATTTTATGTAATGGATGTTTTTTAAAGAAAAGTTTAAGATCGTCGAGGTAGGCTGTTCAGAATGTGGAATAAAGTTCCCCTGGTATTTGGAATACCTTTTTTAACCGAGAAATTGTATGGGCAATCCCTTGTGGTTGCCCATGTGGTGATATTAACAATGAATTCAAGGTGTTTCGCCGAAAAGGGCAACCACAAGGGATTGCCCAAACGAGGATGCGAATACCAAAATTACCGCTTTTTTAGCTGACGATCTATATAGATCGTCCGTTTGAAAAGCGGTAGCATGTGGCACAACTCAGAGAGTTGTGTTACGGTTCATAGCTAAGTGTAACACGACTCTCTGAGTTGTGCAAGCTTTTTATGAAAAACT
>JALZWC010000992.1 GCA_023300255.1 Saprospiraceae bacterium
GATAATGCTGGATTCATAATTATCGTATCCATGTTCATACCCATCGTATCCATATCCACACCCATTGTATCCATGTCCATACCCGTCGTATCCATACCCGTTGTATCAATCGGTGCATTCCCTAATTGAAGTGTCTGACAGGAAGTACCTGTACCACATGCATTTTCTGTAGTCAAGCAGACCTCAAAATCTCCTGTAATACCTACGATATTGAGCGGCTGCGTAGGAGCAGCGGAAGTACCAATATTACCAAAGGCCCAAGACCAAGAAGTAGGACTATTATTAGATATATCTGTAAATATTACTTGACTTTCTTGTTGTAAGAAAGTAAACATTGGTGTCGCACTCGCTGTAGGTACATTTATTGTATCTAGTCCTGTACAGCCATTTCCGTCCATAATACTTATAAAATAAGTAGCTGGTATAAGATTAGTATAAGTACCGGTTGTACTAACCGCTCCATTTAAACTATAAGTATATCCCCCTGTACCACCAATTGCTGCTAACTGAACACTACCAGTTCCCATATCTCCACTTGAACAGCTTGCTGTAATTTGGCTGTTGGCTACATCGAAACTAACGGCTGCTGTCATTTCTACATCTACACTTGTAGCTATTCGCATACCAGCTGCATCTATAACAGTTACGATATAATTACCTGCTGATAAATTACTTACACTACTACCTGTTAAACCTGGAACACTCCAAGTATACGTGTAAGGACTAGTACCTCCAGTTGGCGTTACGCTAATAGTACCATCGTTGCCATTACAGCTTATCCCAGTAGATGTTACAGCTACTTCTAAAGCAACCATTGTCATCGTATCAATAGGCGAAATCGTGACGGTATCCACCACAGTTGAATCTCCAATATTTACCATCTGGCAAACTATAGCAGAACCACACAGATTCGTTGTTGTTAAACAAACTTCTATAGGTGCTGTAATTCCGTCAACTGTTAATTGAGGATTTTGAAGATCGGAAGTAGTAATACTGCCAAAGGTCCAAGACCAAGAACTAGGCGTATTATTAGAAATATCTGTAAACTGAATACTATTATTAATTTCCTCAAAAACGAAAGCTGGAGTAACATCAATCCCTGGTAGTTCCAAGGAATAAATTGCAGCACAACCATTGGTATCTCGTATAGTCAATAAATAGCCTCCCGTTGGAACGCTAGTATAAAGACCATCTGCTGAAGGCACATCATTTAACAAATAATTGTAAGGCGGTGTTCCACCTAATGCAGCTACTTGAATGCTTCCATTTTCAGTATTATCATTCGTACAATCTGGTATAAATACGGTCGCTTCTGTATCAATAATTAAGGTTTCTTTACCTATTTCAATGACAGCTGTACCAGTATTATTTTCTGCACCTGTAACAGTTAAGTTATATGTTCCTTCTGCTAATCCTGTTAAAAAAGAACCAGTTAAATCTGGATTATCCCATTGAAAGCTATATGGAAGCACTCCACCTGAAAGCGTTAATATAATTGATCCATTATCTTCATTGCAGTCTGCATCTCTGGTAATCGCATTAATAATAATTTGTTCGTTAGTCATCGTGTCCATGACCACTGTCGTCGTGTCCATGACCACTGTCGTCGTGTCCATGACCATTGTCGTCGTGTCCATGACCATTGTCATATCTTCAATTTCAATTGTTTGGCAAGAAGTTCCCGTACCGCAGCTATTAGTTGTTGTTAAGCAAACATCAAATGAACCAGTAACAGCCGATATATTAAGACCTTGTGTCGCACTTGAGGAGGTACCAAAATCACCAAATATCCAAGACCATTCTGTCGGATTATTAGTAGAATTATCTTCTACAAATAAACCTGCTTGATCTAGTGTAAAAGTAAAAGATGGGGTAACACTTGCGCTTTCTATAATAAAAGTATCTATGGCCGTACAACCCATTGAGTCGTGTGCGGTAACGATATAAGTACCTGCCGAAATATCTACTAAATTCGGTCCTCCGAATAATGCATCTTCATCTCCACCTGGATTTGCTGTTGAAAAAGTAACAGCACCTGAACCTCCTATAGTGGACAAGGATACACTAGTAAGAGCGGTACCACATACTGTCGCTATCGAAGAGATTTGTATACCAAAGTCTTCACATACCGATAAGCATTCTGCTGTATTAGTCGAGCCTTCGCATTCACAAAAACAGTCTCCATCTGCGCAATCAATCAGTCCATCTCCATCATTATCAATGCCATCTCCACAAGCACCTGCTTCTCCCATCATTAAATGGGCAATTGGTTCACTTGGTACTGGTTCGAAAGTAAACAATGCTGGGCTTGTCTCTTCGAATTCTAGATCCATTGATACGACCTCTATTCTTGTCGATGCATTTTTATATAACTCTGTTTTAAAATCATTCGTATTAAGCTGAACATTACTAGCGACCTGCCCATCTTCTTTTGCTGTAAAGGCTAATTGAAAATGGCCAGCTTTAGCTTTTGTTATAGGCATACTATTGGCGTTCAACCAAACAATATTTATGTTTCCATCTTTTGCTTCGATGTTATGTTGATCGATACCCAATTTATTATCTGCAATTAGTCCGTTAAATACTAATGTATTAGCATCGTATTTAAGTCCTACTTGTATCCCTAATGCAGCCGATTCTTGATCTATAGAAAAAGGCAAGATGACTGTATCTCCTTTTTTGAAGGATTTATTTTTTGTCGTAATAGGAATAGTATTGGAAGCTTTTAGGGCCGAATTATTACCTATGGAAAGGGTCACATCTCCCACTTTAATTGCAATAAAATCAGCATTCGTCTCATCTAACTCTTGCCTAGTGAGTATAAGCGATTCTGGGAAATTATCTACAAAAGGGTTCGTTGGATCTGTAAACATAAATTCTTCGGGTACAAATCTCCAAGAATTGTTATTTGGGAAAGTACTTCGCTTTTGTAATATGGCCTGTTGTAGATAAACTAGATCCAAACTATTGACAGAACCAGAATTATCAATATCTGCGGCGATAATTTGATAAGGAGTTTCTAGTACACTAGCAGTAAGGATATGTTGTAAGGTTCTAACTAAATCTAAAGTTGTTACCCCGTTTAATAAAGCATCTCCTTTACTTGGTGTAATCGTAAAAGTATTACCTTCTGGTAAACCGCCAAAGGAGTAGTTTCCAGTTGCATCTGTCGTGAAAGAATTAGCTGCATTTATGTTTAGCTCTACATTCTCTACGCCTACACTGTTATCCACTCTATGTACATTACCCGTAATAGAAATTAATCTAGAGACACATAAATCAGAGGAGTTGATAACAAATGGTGTATTAACTACTGATCCTTCAAATAAACTAGAGAACACCAAGCTTCCACCAGCACCTAAAATTTGTGTGCAAGTTCCTGGCTCTCCTGTTAAATTTATATCCAAATTAAATAGCACGGTACCTTCTTCAATAGTAGAAGCGGTACTATCTGCTTTTTCCCAATCAATCGTAAAAGAGCCTCCCTCTATACTAAAACTAGTACTATCTAAACCCAATAAATTAAAATTATTAACGCTTACAATATTCGCTACTTCTGGATTAGAAAGCGTGAAAGTGCCTTTGATGGCTTGTAAATTATTTAAGGTACCTGCGGTAACAGGAACGCTAATAGTAGTGCCTTTTAAATTAGAAGTATCTCGACCGATCTGTAGGCTTAATCCAGGTACTTGCCCTGGTTCAAATATTAAGTCTTGGCACGTTTGAGCTGAACCACAAAAATTAGAGGCCGTCAAACATAAAGTATAACTACCCGTATCTGGATATTCAAATACACCAGGATTAGGAAAGGTAGTAGTAGTTTCTTCACCAAATTCCCAAATGTAGTTAGTTGGTTCGTTGGTAGATGTATTTGTTAAGGAAACAGTTAAGCCGTTCTGTACTACGTCAAAACTAGGATTGGGTAGATCTGGAGAAGCAGCGATCATTGCAAAGCTAGTATCTGCGGTACATCCATCAGCAGAGAAAATTCTATAATTCTTTTCCCCTTCTCGGATACCTCCTACAATTCCTACAGGTGTCAACCCAACACCGATATCATACAGATAAGGTTCTCTTCCTCCAGAGGCAAACATTCTCACTCGACCATCAGATAAACTTGCGCAAGTAGGTGGGAATATTTCCATATTGAAAAATATTGGATCCCCATCTATTATCCCTGCATCTACCACCCCTGTTAAGCCATTAGCATCTGTAACTGTAACCGTATAAGTACCCTTGGAAAGCCCTGTAGCAGTACTTGTAATATCTCCGTTACTCCAATTATAAGTATATGGAGACGCTCCATCACTAGTAACAACCGTTATAGTTCCATCTGAACCACCATTACATTTAGCATCTCTTGAGCCACTAACGACAACATTCAAGGCAGAAAATACTGTACTAAAAGTAGTACTTGCACTACAGTTGTCACT
This sequence comes from Saprospiraceae bacterium, assembly GCA_023300255.1. Taxonomy (GTDB): domain Bacteria; phylum Bacteroidota; class Bacteroidia; order Chitinophagales; family Saprospiraceae; genus JAFMDF01. The sequence continues at coordinate 4,434 of JALZWC010000992.1, forward strand.
ATCTGTAACCGTTACACTATGTGTACCCGAAGAAAGTGTGGTATTAGTAGAAGTAGTTACTCCATTATCCCATTCATAAGTATAGGGCGCTTTGCCTCCAGAAGCCAGCAAAGTAGCTGCCCCATCCGATACATTCAAACTAGTGGCAGGCAAACTTTCTAATATACGAACTTCCAATATATTGGAAGAAACTATAAATGTATTAATGAGTCTACAATTAGTAGAATCTGTAATAGTCACAGAATAGCTGGCAGCTACCAAGCCAGTTGCAGATGCTCCTGTTGCACCTGACGACCATTGATAGTCAAAAGGGGCAGTACCTCCTGTAATACTAGCATTTGCACTATAGGTAGTAGCAGGGCCACATTCTTCATTGACAACTAAGATATCAATTATAATGATACTATCGTTCACAGCATCGTAAGCTGCAGCGGTCGCATCATTAAAATTAAAATTATTTGCAATAGCAGAAATGGGCAGCAATAAGCTACTTAATACTAATACGATAAAAGTCAAAGGGTTTAAGTTCCTCATAGGAAATATTTTCACTATTTGTTGGTAAGGGGGTAGCTTATTTACTACTCCCAAAGCTGAGTAATTTTATTGTCTATGTATTACATTCGATATATAGAAGTTGCTAAAGAATGGATGCTGCAATTAGATGCTGCAATTAATAGTAAGTACTTGATCTCTTGTAAGCTCTTTCTTTTTTCGTAATCTTTAGTTACGAGATTCAAAAAAGCTGACATAGCGAGATATCAATGACTTGCAAATAATGCATCAATTCGTTTTTAACCAACTTTATAGCTCAGAAGTTACACTTCTAAATTATATACGGTTGCATGTAAGCTAACGCTATAGTAGCTGCTTACCACTAAATAAGATGTCCTTTGGAAAAAGTAATGTAGGTAGTATAAAAATTAGGCGACAGTAGGTTACGCCTTTCTGAACGGGAAAACATTCATTGGCTTGGGAGAATTTTTATGGTCAGTATATTGAAAATCAGTCTTTTACAACTCTTTTCTAACTTATAATCCATAGATTCTACTAAGGTTGTATTAAAATACTATCCCTAAGTTGCAAAAAAAAATACCAATAAGTCAAGTTTCAGATTAGATAAATAAATAATTTGTCCAGAATAGACAAGTCTATTAAATCATGTTGAAAGGAGTTCTTGGGATAATTTTTTGCAATTCCATTTTAATCTGGTTTAGAATCAAAATGGCTATCATTTAATTTTATTTTAATACGTAAGGAGCGTAATAGAGTTGCAGTATTAAGTAATAGGGACAAAATAAAGAACACAATATATATTTTTTAACCACATAGATACATAGGGCACATAGGTGTTATTCTCTATCGGCCCTATGTCTCTATGTGGTTAAATATTACGTTTAATTTTACGCAAGCCCTTAGCCGCCAATTCCTTTGGTTTGGGTGTATCCTTCTCCTTTTAATAAATCAATTATTTTCGTCTTGTGATTTCCCTGTATAATGATCTCTCCATCTTTAACAGAGCCACCGACTCCACACTTAGTTTTTAGAAATTTTCCTAAGTCTTTTAAATCGTCTTTACTTCCTTCAAATCCAGTAATTAGTGTTACTTCTTTACCTCTTCTTTTTTTTCGGTCTATTTGTACTCTTAGCACTTGTTGCTGCTTTGGAAGTGTTTCTTCCACTTGGTCTTCATTATTCGTGTAGTCGTAGTCTGGATTGGTAGAAAACACGACTCCTGTTCTTTTATTTTTTTTACCCATAATATTTTTTTAGAGGTCAGATTGCTGCGCTGTCAGATTGCTAATGTTTCTTACAAGCATCACGTTGTCAAGGTCTTGTATCTGACATCGGCTACCCGTCTAACATTGTTCCTTACAATTAAGCAG
>JALZWC010000993.1 GCA_023300255.1 Saprospiraceae bacterium
TTTTTACAATATTTGCCCAAGACCAAATCCTAGCACAAAAATTAAAGTGCTAATAGCCATCTGTTTGAGATATGGATCAAGAGCTGCTGCCGTAGTTTTAATTTTTACAGCTCGTGCATTGAGGAATATAAAAGGGACAGCAATCAAGAAAAGATACTGCATTGGCCCTTTTCCTGTTTGTAGACAATAGAGAGTAGCCAATAGAATGGCGCCTCCAAGAAGCAACCAATGATACCAGACTGCTTTTTTTCGACCTAAACGTACTGGTATCGAATTTTTCCCTGCTAATTTATCGGACTCAATATCTCGAATATTATTGACATTTAAGACACCAATGGTTAAAAATCCTAATGCAGTGGCTGGTAAGAAATGAACCCATTCCATATCATGAGCGTGTAAATAGTAAGTTCCTATAGTCGCTACCCATCCAAAAAACACTAAAACCATCAAATCTCCCAAGCCTTTATAGCCATAAGGGATGCTTCCGCTGGTATAGGTAATCGCCGCCACTATAGATAAGATACCTATTGTCAAAAAAATTAAAAAATCTTGTACGGATTGGATCGCATAAATAATTAAACCTAATCCAGAGATAAGGGAGCAAGCAGCCAACAAATACATGGATTTTTTCATGGAAGCAGCGCTAATTACACCAGATTGTACGGCTCTGCTAGGGCCACTCCGAGCAACACTGTCGGCTCCATGAATAGAATCTCCATAATCATTCGATAAATTTGATAATATTTGTAGGAAAATAGCGGTTAATCCAGCCAATACAAAAACCTTCCAGTCAAAGGTTTGGTCTGCAGCGGCTAAAAAGCTACCCATACCGATACTCGCTACTGCGAGTGGAAGGGTTCTTAAACGAATTGCGGATATCCAGTGTTTTATTGCCATATATTTTTAAAAGAAGTCAGTAGTCAGACCATTTCATTGTCAGGGGTCAGACTTATGATGTTGACAAATGATAAATCAAAAGTAGTAAACATGCATAAATTCATTTGGTTCTTATTCCTTTTTTTCTCTTTTCTTTTTATTACCTGCCAGATAGATACCCAATCAGCAGGTAACTTTGGGGAGAATGGTCTAGATTATGATACCGAATCCTATAAATGGGGCTATATCAATCGGGAAGGAGAAGAGGTCATTGAAGGGCGTTTTGATGATTGTCAAGACTTTAAAGAGGGTTTAGCAGCCGTTAGGATCAAGGATCAATGGGGATATATTGATAAAAGTGGGGAGGTCAAAATTGACTTGCAATATAAAGCTGCTTGGGCCTTTAAGAATGGCGTAGCGCGTGTAAGTACTTGGGAGAATAAAATGGGGATTATTAATAAAGATGGTAGCTGGCTGATTGCGCCTGATCGAGTAGAAATTAAGGATTTTTGTGAAGGCGTAGGAATCTATAAGGATACGACCAACTATGGATATGTTGACCAGCATGGAACCATAATAACACCTGCCATCTTTCAGTCTGCATGGGCCTTTGAAAATGGCTTAGCAAAGGTCAAGCAAAATGGTAAATATGGTTTTATCAATATAACAGGACAGACAGTTATTGCTCCGAAATATGACCAATTAGGTACCTTTAAAGAAGGCGTAGTCAAAGCAAAATTAGACGATCAATTTGGTTTTTTAAAAAAAGACGATACTTGGCAGATTCCACCTTCTTTTAAAAGTTGTTCTAATTTTCAAAATGGCTTAGCAGCAGCTAGTACGGGAGATTTGTATGGGCTAATTGATACAAAGGGAGAATGGATCATAGCGCCACAATATGAACAAATTCTACCTTTACAAGATAATCACTGGGCAGTCAATAAAGAAGGGCTATTTGCTTTGATGCAAGAAAACGGCAATCTACTCACCTCTTTTAAATACAATCAATTGAACTATTTTCATGATGGTATGTCTGTATATAACATTGGCTTGTACTATGGTTTTATTGATAAGGACGGTAAAGAGTTAACTGGCCCAAAATACGGCTTAGCTTGGGATTGTAAAAACGGAATGGCTAGAGCTATTTCGCAACGTGGTTTTAGTTTTCTAAACCAAGAAGGAGAAGAAGTTATTTCTACAATATATGGCGATGTTCGGGATTTCTCGGAGGGCTTGGCTCGGGCGCAGTTGTATTATTAAATTAGAATAGAGAGCAGAGATCAGAGAATAGAGACAGATCTCGTTTACAAACAATGAAATTTAGTTGTTTTTTAAACGAGATCTGTCTCTATTCTCGACTCTCTGTTCTAAAACAAATTTAAGTCATGCAGATTGCTGCTGTCGTTTTATATTTTGTATTTTTAAGAGGATAATCTAAACATATGAAAGCGTTAATTTTAGAAAATATACAGATTGATTTTTTTCCAGGAGGAGCTATGGAAATTGCTGGAAGCGATCTGCTAATTCCTATATGGAATCAATTAATAGCCGACCACGAAGTGGTCATTGCTGCACTAGAATGGCATCCCGCCAACCATGTAAGTTTTGCAGCCAATCATCCCTGGCGTAGATTTGGACAAGTGATAGAAGTGGAAGGCTTGTCGGTCGAATTGTTTGCCATTCATTGTGTTCAAAATACTTTTGGGGCGCTTATTCCTACTGGTATTCAAAAAGAAAAATTCCAAGACCCTGTTTATAAAGGAACAAGCGTATCTATTGATAATTATAGTTGTTTTTTGGATGCTGATAAAAAGGGAGATACTGGATTGCAGGAACGTTTGCAGGATTTGAATGTTACGGAATTGACATTTGCGGGACTTGATTTTGAACGTAGTGTTTATCACTCTGTTCAGGATGCTTTGTCTTTGGGATATTCTGTGGAAATTCATAAAGATGCTTGTTTATCGGGATCAGATGTGGTTGATTATGAAGTAAAATTGAAGGAGTTACAGGGGTTGGGGGCGGAGATTGTATCTTCTAAGCTGGCGTAATTCAACCTATCTGGACCAGGCACGCACGGAACTACTTCGTAGCAACGCGGATGACAGGGATCTTTGTAGGTCGTGAGTGATATTGACACCTTTGTATCATCGCAGATGATAGTTGAATTTTCTCGTATAAAGTTTACTCTGTGCCTCCGTGACTCCGTGACTCTGTGTTCGTAATTTTTACCAAGTGCGTCTCTAAACTCTTTGTACAGAAATATAAAATCATGTTCCTACCCGAAGTAAAAAGTAAAATAGAAGAAGACATTTCAATTTTGATTAAGATTGATAACTACTCCAATCATATCATTTGTGAATGTGGTTATGCAAGTGATTTGACAATGAAGGAATGTCAAAATACAGAAGCGATATTTTTAAGCCATACACATATAGACCACTTTATAAATTTTGATTTTATTTTAAGACATCAAATAGGGATCGGTAAAAGAATAATCATTTGTGGACCAGAAGGGATTACGAAACAAGTGCAATCAAAAATTCTAGGGTATCAATGGAATTTG
>JALZWC010000994.1 GCA_023300255.1 Saprospiraceae bacterium
AATCAGTGCATACCCATAGGTACGGACTTATTTTTTCGGATTCTTAGAAGGGAAAAGATTTTTTCATATACCAACTTGTTATTTGTGAACAAGTCTAATGTCTAATTTTCTAAGAACAACAATCAATAATATGAAAAAAATCAAGACTTCTATCTTCTTATTCGCTTGCTTGCTCTCTTTTACTTTAGGAGCAACCAATAATCCTTCTCCATTAACTGCTGACTTTGTAATGGGCGATCCAGCGATACAATCCATCAATTCGATTTCTTTTGGCCCTGAAGGTATCTTATTTATAGGGGATTCCAAAAATGCGATGGTGGTAGCTATTGATACAAAAGATAATGTGGCTGCCGATGCGCCAAAGGAGGTTAAGATGGCTAAAGTAGACCAACAAATCGCTACTTTACTAGGTACGACTGCTGAGGAAATTACGATCCATGATATGGCAGTGAACCCTATTTCAAAAATGATTTATTTTGCAGTGCATCATAGCAATGGAACACCCGTTTTATTAAAAACAGAAGGGACTACTATTCAGCATGTGCCTTTAACTGCTGTTAGTCATTCTACTATTGATTTGAGCAATCCAATAGATACAGCCAAAAAAGACCGAAGAGGGAACAGTATGCGGGTGTCCGCTATTACAGATTTAAATTATTTTGAAGGAAAAGTAATGGTATCTGGTCTGTCAAATGAAGAATTTGCTTCTACCTTTAGAAGTATTCCATTTCCTTTCCAGGCAAATCAAATGCATGCTTCTTTAGAGATTTATCATGCAGCTCATGGAAAGTATGAAACGCATGCGCCTATCAAAGCTTTCTTACCTGTTAATATTGAAGGGGAAGCTAATTTGATTGCAGCCTATACTTGTACGCCTTTGGTCGTTTTTCCTATCAATCAAATAAAACAAGGTGCTCATACTAAAGGACAGACAGTGGCGGAATTAGGTAACTGGAATGTCCCATTAGATATTATACAAATGGAAAAAGAAGGAAAGGCTTATTTATTAATGGCTAATTCTTCTAGAGCAGTGATGAAAATTGCAATTAATGATGTGGCCAACTTTCAAGAGTCTTTATCAGAAAAAGTAGCAGAAAGATCTGGTACAGCTGGTGTAGATTTTATTAGTTTACCATTTGTTAATGTACAGCAAATGGATAAATTATCGGATAGCCAATTTTTGATGTTGCAACGAAAAAATAATGGTGATTTAGATTTGTTTACGCAAAATAACCGTTGGTTATAATTTTATAATCATTGGCTGTCTTCAATGAAAAAATGAACGCAGAGACGCAGAATTGCAGAGCATACATATATGACTCTGCCGCTCTGCACCTCTGCGTTCAAATTTTCTACTTAGGCAGTTTAAAATAATAAATTAAACATTTAATGCTGCCCTTTTTCCTTCTAAGAAACACTAAAAAAAGAACCGTAGCCCAGCTATGCTTAGTTTTTTAGAATTCCTTAGAAGAAAAAATGACTAGCCTAAAACGTACAATTTATTAATTTAAATTGCCTTATTGGCGAATGCCAATAAAAGAAAGTCAAAGAGATGATTAAACGCTAGACTTTTCAAACAAGTAGCTTTAGCTGATGCTGAATAATTAATTACCCTTAAGTTATATATCATAGCCTTTCTTCGAAGGCAAGCTCAATTTTTCATTGGCGACAGTCAATGTCAAATAGTAAAAAAAAATTAAGTAATGAAGAGAAGCTTGCATTTTTATAGGCCCTTCCTTATGTGGATGACAGGAATTCTTTTAAGCTCCTTCAGCCTACAAGCTCAAACCTTCTCTGTCATAACTCAAAAAAGTCACCCGTATTTTGGCTCCCTGCAATTAGAAAATCTACCTTCAGACCATCCAATTAAAGAAGACTTACAAGTCTTTTTATATCCACAAGATTCAAATAATTTAACAATACCTATTATTGGGCAACAAATAATAGAAGTGGACAAAATATACTTTCGTCCACTTATTCCTTTTAATCGTAAATTGACTTATCAAGCAAGGTATCGTCAACTACCTCCATTTACATTCCAACCAGAACAAGAAAAAAATTACGTCTCGACCGTTTTAACAAATATATACCCTAGCATTAATGAATTGCCTGAGAATATTTTGAAAATGTATCTCCATTTTTCTGCCCCAATGAGTGATGGAGACGCCTATCAATATATACAAATGATTGGCAAAAATGGAGAAATAATAGTCTCGCCCTTTCTAGAATTAAAACCCTTACTCTGGAATGAAGACCGTACTAGATTGACTTTATGGTTTGATCCTGGAAGGGTCAAAAGAGATTTATTGAGGCACCAAAAACTAGGCGTAGTTTTAGAAGAAGGAAACACTTATACTTTATCTATCTCAAAAAATTGGAAAGATGCAAACGGATATACTTTAGCCAATGATTTTGTCAAAAGAATAAAAGTAATCGAAGCAGATAGAATAGCTCCTAATTCTAAAAAATGGGAAGTTATTATTCCTAAAACAGGTACTAAAAAACCCCTAATTATTCGCTTTGGCGAAAACATGGATCGTGCACTCGCCACCAATTCTTTAAGTGTACAAACGCAAAGAGGCGAAACTATAAAAGGTGAAATTGTTTTACAAAAGGAAGATACAGAGTGGCAGTTTCTACCATTGGAACATTGGGAGGCAAATACTTATCAGATACAAATAAAAGCAACACTTGAAGACTTAGCAGGCAACAATTTAAATCGTTTATTTGATAGAAATATAGAAAAAGAAAAAACACGAGAAGAAGAGTTGTCTTATTATTATTTAGATTTTCTAATAGAATAAAAATAGTTGCTATACAAATCTCGTTGTCAACAATTTGTGAGCCTTGACACTTGATCTCGAACTTTCTCTATCGGCTACTTTTGTGATTTGGATAAATCCTATTTCCAATGTGTCCGTAAAAAACGTAACCAATTCCCAGAACAAATACCAGCAATCTCTTGATCCGAATACCCTCTATTTTTTAACAGTAAGGGTATTTTTTGCAAATCCGAAATAGTATCCATATCTGCTGGAGACTGCTCCTTTCCAAATGCACCATCCAAATCTGAACCAATTGCTACATGAAGTGCATTCCCTGCCAATTGACAAATATGATCAATATGATCGATCACTGTTTCTAAAGTTATATTTTCAGAAATGGGAGTAGAAACACCTCTTGTCCAATTAGGACTTAGCATCCAAGTATCGAATACAGATCCTATTACGGCTCCTCGTTCTATCAATACTTTAAGTTGTTCATCTGAGAATTGGCGATTATGGGGAACCAAACTTCTACAATTACTGTGACTGGCCCAAACCGCTCCATTAAAATGCTCCATAGCTTCCCAAAAACTTTGGTCACATAAGTGGGTGGCATCTAGGATTATACCTAGCCGTTCCATTTCTGTTAAAAGGTCTTTTCCTTTTCGTCCAATACCTCCCTCAGAATCAGTTCCATAAGCATAAACCCCTGGACCATAATGAGCTGGACCGATAGCTCGTAACCCACCTTCATAATTTTTTTCTAGTTGATGCAAACTTAAAATAGAGTCTGCTCCTTCCAAACTTTGTATCAATCCTATAGGTGTAGCAGCAGGATTAGATTCCCATTCTCTGAGATGTGTTTCTAAGTCTGTTTTGTTCGTGATAAATCGTATATGACCATCCTCTGCCATCGCTTGATACCAAGCCAACTGACCTTGCGTTTGTGCCCACGCTTGTGCTGGAGAGTTCCAGCTTTTCCCAGGGAAGCCGCTATTTCTTTTAGCATATCTGGCAATCTGTGTACCCACGACTATTCCAACATTTCCCTGTCGAAGGCTTTCAAAATTAACCATCCCGTTTCCACGATCTGGTTTATCTGTCATTCCTTCCTCCGATGCTCTAATTTCTGAAATAGACCAACGAAGATCTCTATTCCATTCCATCGCATTCATGGATAGGTCTAAGTGGGCATCAAAGAAGAAATGCTTAGTTGATTGTTTCATAAAAATATATAAAAACAGAATTGGTAATTTCTGTAATTGTTCAATAAAACTCATCCAAATTCTACTTGACACTATTAATTTGACTAACTACTTAGTGTAGTTCAAATATAGCCTCAATTTCTACAGCAATTCCACCAGGTAGCATCATGCCTACTGCACTTCTTGCTCCTATGCCATTTTCTTTTCCAAAGACTTCTCCCATCAATTCACTATAGCCATTAATTACTTGAGGTTGTGATTTAAAATCGGGCGAACAATTGACCATACCTAAGCTTTTTACCAATCGTTTGATTTTATCCAAATCCCCAATCTCTGACTTGATCGTAGAAAGCATCGTAAGTCCAACTTGTTTAGCAGCTAAATTACCTTCTTCTAAAGTCATGTCATCCCCTATTCTGCCAATAATTTTACTCCCATCCATCTGTATTGGCCCTTGTCCAGAAACATAAAGCATTTTGCCTACAATGACAACTGGCTTATAGACGCCTCCTAGTGGAGGTGCTGGTGGTAATTCTAATTGTAATGTTTTTAATTTTTCTTCTATTTTCATATATGTAATATTAATTTATAACTATTATTCAATTTTTTTCGGATTACTATTTTTCATATCAAGTATGTAGATCGTGTTAATTAAACAGGTAATTTATAAACATCTTTTTCAGAGAAACATCACTAATTCCTGCCATTAATGTAGTGTGACAATAATAGGTTAACAATTTTAAATGGAATTATTTTTTTGCTAGTTTTTCTTAAAAAATCCTTTAATAGTTGTTCTATTGAAGTATTTTTTAAGAGAAAATAGCGGAA
>JALZWC010000995.1 GCA_023300255.1 Saprospiraceae bacterium
AATGAAGCCGTAGCTCTGCTATGCCTTAATTTTGAAGCTTCTTTACAAGAAAAAATTACTGCGCCATAACTGGTAGGTTATTTAATTCCTGGTCCCTTAAGTAGCGACGAAATAATTATTTTATTATCAATCGAGTAGTTTTCACAGAATAAGAAGTTGTCCATTGAATGAAATAGATGCCCTAACCCGCAACATGTAGAGCGCAGCAGGGTCTTCCAAAGACAAAAGAGACGCATTAGTAATTGCAACAATTATTTGAGAAAGTGCTTAAAGTAAAACCGAGTAGACTCCGCAGGAAAAAAGAAATTCGGTTTCGCCGTTTTTTCCTGCTCCGCTTTGGAACGCCACCGACACGTTGAGGTTACCTTTCACCAAAAAAGAAAAATAAACAAAATGAAAGTAAAGAAAGAGACAAGATATTATTTTGATCTATTTATGGAACAATTCCCACAAATGGGTATGGAGGCAAGAAAATTCACACGTTCAATTTTAAGTGTAAAGGAATTTGATAAAAGTGAATTTGTGTTTAAATGTGGTGAAGTACAAAAAGAATTAGGGTTTGTATGCCACGGACTTGCGAGAAAATATTATATCGATGACAAGGGTAATAAAATTACCATAGGGTTCATAAAAGAAAAAGAATATGTAACAGACTACCCTTCCTTCATCAGGCAAATACGAACAAAATACTATATGGAGTGTTTAGAGCCATCTGTTATTGTTGGATTATCTTATGAAAACCTTCAAGGGGCCTATAAAAAATATAAAGACAGTGAAATGTACGGAAGGCTCATTGCAGAACAGATTTTAATTAGAAAGACAGATAGAGTTGAAAGTTTTTTATTTGAAACAGCTGAAGAACGATACTTAAACTTCGTTAATCAAAATCAAGAAATCATTAATCGAATTAGCTTAACTCACTTATCAACTTTTCTAGGTATAAAAAGACAATCGCTCACTAGAATACGCAGTAAACTTACCAAAAAATAATTATGACACATTTGTGTCAGGTACAAAATAGAACGACTGTGTATCTTTGATAAATAAGCATCAAATTAACCAGGATGATACATACGAAACTTAAAATAAATAATGAATAGAAAAGCTAATACATTTTTAATATTATCACCAATAGTACTTTTACTTTTGACAAAGTTGGGAATTTATTTGTCTTGTGATATTTACCCAAAGAGTATTTCCTGGATTTTCGCTTTTGGATTTTACTACTTTTTTATTGCAATGATTTGGTTTGTTGCAGATAAAAAAATTAAGATTTCTTTTAAAGAACAATTTAAACATAACTATAGTCCATTGCCGAAATTTAAATTATTAATTCTTGGCATTGTACTACCAGCTTTATTGCCTCTTGCTGTTTTTATTCAACACTCAGATCAAGTAGATTTCATTTTCTTTATTTACATCCTTATATTTTCAATAATCAATGCACCTATAGAAGAAATATTTTGGCGAGGTTTGCTATGCAATTTACCCTTTAATAAATGGGGAGTAATTGTATACTCTTCTACCTTATTTGGATTTTCTCATTATTTTCTTTGGGGTTATTGGTTTGAAAAACCTATGATTATTATACCAACTGTTATCTCAACAGTGATAATGGGGATTTTATGGATGTGGTTTCTTAAGAATGATAAAAGAATCAAATATCCAATTATATCCCATATTGTCGTGGATATTTTGAATTTATCTGTCCCTATCTTCAGTGGAACAATAACCTTTAGTTTTTAAATTATGAAAAAGTATTTTTTATTTCTTCTTTCTTCTTTTTATCACTTCATTCGGCTCTCACTTAAATGCACAAGTTGAATTGAAAATTCAAATAGAAAATTTAAAGAATAATTCAGGAAATATTTTACTAGAGCTTCTTGATACGAACCAAAAGAGAATTGATGGTAAATCAGGAACTATTATCCATCAAAAATCTATGATTATCTTTAAGAATATCAAAAAAGGTAAATATGCCATTAGGTATTTCCATGATGAAAATTTAATTGAGCCGTGTGCGGTGAAAGTTGCAAGCACGGTTCTAAGGGGAGAAGGAGGGAGCAATCCTTCCGACTTACCCGACTAATTCGACACCAACTATATCTCTCGCTTCCAGCGGATAGAGTAATAGTATTATGATAAACGATTACCGACCAATTAGCAGCTATATTCACTCAGCTGTGTAAGAAAATAAATCATCCATTTTCACTTCATTCCGTACTAAGAGGTCTGCATATTTATTTTTTTCTACACCATAGGTAGTTATCATAGTAAGGAATACAGATTTTTTAGTTTTGGTAGCTGTTTTGAACGTAGCGATTTTAGACCTTAATTTTTCAGCATACGATTTATTAATGACAAAAGTATCTAACGAAAATTTACATTCACAAAGATTAATCACTTGATCTCGTCTGTCCAATAATAAATCAATTTGAGCCGATTTTTTAGCAGTTCCTCCTCTCCACACAACATTATTAGATTGAATACCACTAATTCCTAAGGCTTTTTTTATTTGCCAAACATGGTCTAAACAAACTTGTTCAAATGCAAATCCTTGCCAAGTTCTTTGTACTGGATTGTCAATTAAATTAATCCAACTTTCTGCCCCTTGATATTTTCCATTTTTGATAAAGCGAAAGTAAAAAGCAGTATAGAAATCTGATAATCGGTAGAGTGTATTTTTCTGTTTATTATCTAAAGAAGTGTAAGAACAAATGAATCCACTTTCTTCTAAATCTGCCAATACTTTTGTTAAAGTGCCACCAGAGGAGATGCCAGATTGTTGGATAATCTGACTTCTTTGTAAGCCTTCATTTTTTGAAGAAAGGACTTCTACTATTTTTTCGTAAATTTCATATTTTCTAAAAAGAGATCGATACAAATTAAAAAATTCATTAGCTAACAAGCCTGATTTGTTAAATATTAATTCTTGAATATTTTGCGGAGTACTTAAGTGTGCTTGTATTGCATCTAAGTAGTAAGGAATACCGCCTAGAACCATATAAAGTTGAACAATTTGGTATCGTTCTAATTCGCAATTCTTAGAAATTAGTAATGCTTCTGTTTCCTGTAAATTGAATGGTTCAATTTTCATTTTCTGGGTGATCCGATTGTGCAAACCCCCATTATTATTAATCAAATTATTGACCATCCACGATGCCGCCGATCCACAAACAATTAAGAGTATATCTTTACGATTTGTTGCCCAGGCATTCCAAAAATGCTCCAAGCCCATAATAAAATCTGAAGCTGGTGTATCAAACCAAGATAGTTCATCAATAAACAATACTATCTTATCATTGGTCTGTTTAATTTCTAAATGTTCAATCAGACGTTGGAAGGCAATCAGCCAATTGTCAGAAGCTCCTTCAAAAATGAGATTGGATTGTTTACGAAGTGTTGTATCAAAGTTAAAGAGTTGTTGTTCTGTATTTGCATTGGCAAGGCCCGAAATCTGAAAATCAAATGTATAGTTGAAATATTCTCGAATCAAAAAAGTTTTACCCACTCTTCGTCTTCCGTAAACAGCCAGAAATTCAGATTTTTTACTTTGAATAATTCTATCTAGCTTTTCTATCTCTTTTTTTCTGCCTATAATACTATTATTATCCATAATCAGCCATTTTATATGTAAAAATACACATTCTGGCTGATAGTACTAATTTTATCAGCCAGAAAACTTGATTTTATACGTCTTTTGGCTGGAAAGAAATAGGGAATGGCAGAGGCTGAGGATTTTATTGTTTTTTCTATTGTTGGCTTAAAGTATTAAATTGTATAGATTTTAGCCACGAATAGCTATAAATATATCACCTAGCCAACAATATGTAGAGCTGTAGAGCGCAGCATGGCAGAATAAATAAATTGTTCTTACATCAGAAAACAGGAAGCATTCTAACTAAAAAAGCCACTAGAAAATAATTTCTAGTGGCTTTTTTGTTCTAGTTTAATACTTGCGAAACCTGTCGTCTAAGCCGTCACCACCATTTGCTCCAACACCTCCTTCACAAAATGCTTCAACTCCGCATTAGAAATAGGTACCCCTTGAATTTTATTATATTGAATCACTTCCAGCAGGTATTTATCTCTAATCAATTTTGACAATTGTCCATTATTGATTTCTGGAATAACGACCTTTTTATAGGACTTTAAAACGGTTTCTAAATTACGAGGGAATGGATTGAGGTAGCGAATGTGCGCATGTGCTACACTATGGCCTTCTGCCAGCAACTCATGCGTAATCGCTTGTATCACTCCATAAGTCGATCCCCAACCTAATACCAAAACATCTCCTTTATCAGGACCAATACTGATTTCTTGTTCTGGGATAGATTCTGCGATTTTATCCACTTTAGCTTGACGTATTTTCGTCATGTATTCGTGGTTAGCAGGATCGTAGGATACATTACCTGTATTGGCTTCTTTTTCCAAACCACCGATTCTGTGTGCTAAACCTTCTGTACCGGGAATAGCCCAGCCTCTTACATATCGCTCATCTCTGAGGTACGGCAAGAATGCATCGGTATCGTCTTTATCTTTAGGGGCTACAAAATTTACTTCTATTTTAGGTATATCTGCTGCTTTTGGAAACTTCCATGGTTCTGCACCATTGGCAATATAGCCATCACTTAATAACATGACAGGCGTCATGTGCTGCATCGTCATTCGACATGCTTCTATCGCTACTTCAAAGCAATCAGATGGAGAACGTGGTGCAATGATAGGAAGCGGGCTTTCGCCATTTCTACCATACATAGCCTGTAGCAAATCAGATTGCTCCGTCTTCGTAGGCAAGCCCGTAGAAGGGCCTCCTCGCTGCACGTTTACAATTACTAAGGGCAGTTCTAAAATCATGGCTAATCCAATCGCCTCTCCTTTTAGAGCGACTCCTGGACCAGAAGTACCTGTAATCGCTAAATTACCTCCATAGGATGCGCCAACGGATGCACAGACGGCTGCGATTTCATCTTCAGCTTGGAATGTTTTTACACCAAAGTTTTTATAACCAGCGAGTCCATGCAAAATATCAGATGCTGGAGTAATAGGGTAGGAGCCATAAAATAATGGCAGACCTGCTTTTTTTGAAGCAGTTACCAATCCCATCACCAATGCTTGATTACCCATTACACTACGGTATATGCCTTTCTCCATTGGAGCGGCTTTTATCTTATAGGTCGTAGTAAAAGTCATCGTCGTATCCCCATAGTGATACCCTGCTTTTAACACCTTGATGTTAGCAGCTAAGATCTCTGGCTTCTTACTAAACTTCGATTCTAAATATTTGACGGTAGATTTTAAGTCTCTATTATATCTCCAATACAAGAAACCTAAAACAAACATATTCTTACCTCTATCCTGCTCTTTCGTACCAAGCCCCGAATCTTTTAAGCATTCCCGAGTTAGTTTTGTCACTGGCATTTTATATACCTCAAAACCATCTAAACTACCATCTTCTAAAGGATTTACGCCATCTTCATACTTCGATAGTCTAAGATTCTTTTTATCAAACCCATCTGTACTAGCAATGATGGTTCCTTGTTTTTTGATTCTACCCAAATTTGCTTTCAAGGCAGCCGCATTCATGGCTACTAATACATCAAACTCGTCACCTGGTGTAAAGATTTGTTTACTGCCAAAATGTAGTTGAAAGCCAGATACCCCCGCAAGTGTTCCTTGAGGGGCACGAATCTCCGCAGGGAAATCAGGGAAGGTTGCCAAATCACTTCCTGTTAAGGCTGTATCATTGGTAAATAAAGTACCAGTCAATTGCATTCCATCTCCAGAATCTCCTGCAAATTTGATGGTTACTTCTTCTTTTTCTTGAGTGATCTTACTCATGGATTATTCTTTTATATAGCAATTAGCTGTTAGACTTATGATATTTACAATCACTTGTCTAATTAACGGCTGAAGTCTGTCAGAGTTCTACTAGCTGTGTTTTTTCACCACATAGGTGCATAGGACACAGAGAAATACAAATACTATGTGATCTATGTACCTATGTGGTGAAAAGATCTCGTATTTAGTCGCAAAATAAAGGAGTTTTTATACGAAAAGAAAGAAAAGGAAGAGAAAAAGAAGGTTTAAATAGAAAAAAATATAATTAAAGACGAAAGGGAGCGAAAATAGTGTTAAAAAACTGATAATCAGATGGATATATGGAAATAGGAACATATTTAAGAAGGCTGTTTTGAGAAGTCAGATGTCAGACCGTTTCCTCCGGAACTGGCAGAGGGCAGACTCATGACGTTGACAGCGTAGCGTTCAAATGAATGATGTTGGAATCTGACAGCGTAGCTGTCTGTCTTCTGACCTCTTTTTTATTGAAGTCAGATCGTTTCCTCCGGAACTGTCAGAAGTCAGACTTATGACGTTGACAGCGTAACGTTCAAATCATGTTGGAATCTGACAGCGCAGCGATCTGACAGCGCAGCGATCTGACAGCGCAGCGGTCTGTCTTCTGACCTCTTTTCTATTGAAGTCAGATGTCAGATCGTTTCCTCCGGAACTGTCAGAAGTCAGACTTATGACGTTGACAGCGTAGCGTTCAAATGATGTTGGAATCTGACAGCGCAGCGATCTGACAGCGCAGCGGTCTATCTTCTGACCTCTTTTTATTGTCTTCTGACCTCTTTTCTAATTCTTACTAGCATTAAATAAGAAGTCTTTTTCTTCTTCAGAAAGACTTTCCATACCAGATTGTTTGATTTTCTCTAAAATAGAATCAATTCGCTCTTGGTGGGATTGTAAAGGACTGTCACTTGCTGCACTTCCTTTTGCTCGTTTTCTGGCTTTTTTAGAAGGATTCTTATAGGCCATTCTTGGGCCTTTTCGTGTGGTTTTCTTTTGAGGTGTTCCTTTAAAGAAATTACGAATTTTATCAATTAAATTATTGACTGGTACGGCCAGGTCATTCCCTTCTCTTAAACGCAATATATAGAACAGACCAAATAAAGCACCACCTAAATGGGCAAAATGACCACCTGTATTGACATTATTAGCTAAACTAATCATATCAATAAATACCAATGCCGTAACGATATATTTTAATTTGACTGCACCCAGAAATAACAAATGCATAATGTAATTGGGAGCAATCATACCAGCGGAAACCACAATAGCCATTACTGCAGCAGAAGCGCCTAATGCATATCTTCCACCTAATGCTCCAAAAGGCATAACATTAGCAGATAAGAAATATGCTGCCATGCCTGCTAATCCGCCCAATAAATAAATAGGTAGGATTTTTTCGTCTCCAATTAAATCACCCACAATTTTGCCAAACCAATACAGGAATAGCATATTGAATAAAATATGAAAGACGCCCTCATGCATAAACATACTAGTGAATATAGACCAAGGATGTGTCAAGGTATGTTGCCAATCGGAAGAGATTAGAAAGAAATTTCTAAACGTATCATAAGTCTCTGGCAATACACCACCACTAGCAAAATACAAAAGTAGCTTTACTAAGTTCAGTAGCATGAACAAGGCGACATTCACAATGATAATACGAGTAATCATATTGCCTTGAGAAAATTCCTTTTTTACATCATCTAGTATAGACTCTACCATAATTCCTTAAAATGAAACTAATTAGGAACAAGTAAAAAATAACTTATTCTTTAATTTTTAAACAAAAAAACTGTAACTACTCAGGTGCTAGGAGTGAGGTGTCAGGAGTCAGGAACAACAGTGCTACCATAAAATTTAGAGCTTGCTTTATAGAAAAGCACCTTTTTTATGCTCAAGAAAACGAAAACTTCTAGTTCGCACGGCTTCACCTGACCCCTGACGCCTCACTCCTGATACCTGAGTAGTTACAAAAAAACTTAATATTTTCTATTTTAAACCAACTCCTGTCTTTTTCCAAAATAATACCAATAGGAAACCAAATAATGCACCTCCTAGGTGCGCAAAATGGGCAATGTTGTCCCAAGAGAATTGACCGATTCCCAAAAATAACTCTACGATCATTAATATAGGTATAAAATACTTTGCTTTAATAGGAATCGGTAAGAAAATAAGCATCAACTCTACATTAGGAAATAACATGCCAAATCCTAATAATAAACCATAGATAGCACCAGATGCGCCTACTGCTGAGTTGTTACTCATATACATCGTGTAGATGTCATTGAGGGCAGTTACTGCGGCTGCTCCTGCTCCGGAATCTCCATTATTCAAACTATCTCCTAAGCTATTGACATAAGTTTGCCCTTGGGGCGTCAGGTAATTTCTGAAAACGCTATATTCTTCCAGTAAACCCACAAAATGTTCATAAGTAGGCGCTGCTTGAAAAGCATCTATTCCAGTCCGAATCATACTAAAATCATAGTAATTGAATAAAGTATGGACGATTGCTCCTCCCATTGCACAAACGATATAAAAAATAAGAAAGCGTTTAGGTCCCCATAAGGCTTCTAATGCACTTCCAAACATCGCCAGCGCAAACATATTAAAGAAAATATGCGTGACACTGCCATGCATGAAGAAATGAGTTATAATCTGATAAGGTCTAAAGTGTTCCGATTCTGGATAGAATAAGGCCAATAAATCCATGTCAATGATGTCAAAAATCCCTCCATCAAAGGCTAATTTGGCAACGAAAAACAACCCATTTATAATTAATAGTTGCTTGACAACTTCAGTTATTCTAAACATATATTTAGTGTTTACCTATTCTTTTTAGAAGTCAGGTGTCAGACCGTTTCCTCCGGAACTGTCAGAAGTCAGATTTGTGATGTTGACAGCGTGACATTCAAATCATGCTGGAATCTGACAGTGTAGCGATCTGACAGCATAGCGGTCTGTCTGCTGACTTCTATATCTATCTATCCATGAAACTGACGCTCTAGGTCATCTAATTCAAATGTAATAAAACAATTACCCCCAGTTGGACTTTTAAAAGGAATTTCACAAGCAAATAGTTTATCTATCAACTGCCTCATTTCTTGTTCTGTCAAGGATTGTCCTTTTTTAATGGACGCTTGTCTGGACATAGATTGTGCAATATTTTCTAGCATACCTATATTTAAATCAAGATTGGCTTTATATTGTTCAATTAATTGTTCGATTATTGTTTGTTCATCCATTTGGCCTTGCCAATCTGCAGGTATCCCATGTACGACAAATCCGTCCTGTCCGAATTCTTGAATATCAAAACCTAGTTGATTGATATTAGGTAACATATCCTTCAAAATAGCAACGTCTGCTGCTGGTACCGTAATATTTTTTGAGAATAATTGCTTTTGTGTGATAGCATCACTTTTATTTAATAAGACGAGATACTTTTCATAAAGTATCCTTTCATGTGCTGCTTGTTGATCAATTAATACAAAACCAGATTTTAAAGGGCTGACAATGTATCTAGAGTGCAATTGATAAGGTTTTGTCTGTGGAGTAGAAAAACTCTTCTGTGCATCATCTAATTCAGGAGAGGTAGACCAATTACTTTCTATAGTTATTGACCCATCTGGTGCGTCATGATCATTATTTTCTTCTTCATCAAACAGTTCAATACCATCATACAATTTTCGCCAATTTTTCAAATTAGAGGCATCTAGTTGACTGTCTTGTTTAGGAGAACCACTCGCACTACTATCTTTTTTACTACTATTTGATTCCTGATCTTGGGTTTTTTCTTGAGAATTAGAAAAAGAAGGGAGTTGACTAAAACTCATTTCTTGGTTAAAATCTAAAGAAGGAATAATACTATGTTGCCCCAATGCGTGTCTGATCGTAACTTTTAGATAATTATAAACCAATCGTTCGTCATCAAATTTGATCTCTTGTTTTGTTGGATGAACGTTGATGTCAATCTTGGTGGTATCCATTTCTATGAAGATCGCATAGAGTGGATGGCTATCCTTTGGCAATAAATCTTCATAAGCAGCCACCACAGCGTGATGCAAATACCCACTTTTAATAAATCGTTTATTGACAAAAAAGAGTTGTTCGCCTCTGGTTTTTTTTGCAAATTTTGGCTTACCGATAAAACCGTACAGCTTCAATATATCTGTTTCCTCTGTGATCGGAACCAGTTTCTTATTAGTGGTATTACCCCATATATTGACTAATCGTTGTCTAAGATTACCAATAGGCAGGTGGAAAATTTCTGTATTATTATGGTGGAGCGAAAAGAAAATATCAGGATGAGCAATAGCAATACGTTGAAATTCATCAATGATATGCCGCATTTCTACGGTATTGGACTTTAAGAATTTTCTTCTAGCAGGAACATTAAAGAATAAGTTTTTAATAGAAATACTAGTACCTGCGGTGCATTGACAAGCCTCTTGGACTTGAACAGTGGAAGCTTCAATGGCAATTCTAGTTCCTAGTTCATCCGCCTGTCTTCTAGTCTTTAATTCTACTTGAGCTACCGCAGCGATGGACGCTAAAGCCTCTCCTCTAAAACCCATCGTATGTATAGCAAAAAGATCTGCAGATTTTTTAATTTTAGAAGTAGCATGTCGTTCGAAGCTCATTCTAGCATCCGTTTCCGACATACCACAGCCATTATCAATTATTTGAACTAATGCTTTGCCTGCATCTTTTACGATCAATTTAATTTGAGTGCTTCCTGCGTCTATTGCATTTTCCAATAACTCTTTTACCAAAGAAGCAGGTCGTTGGATCACCTCTCCCGCAGCAATTTGGTTGGCAATAGCGTCTGGTAAAAGCTGAATAACATCAGCCATATATGGTTTCTATTTTTGAAAATTTCTAAAAAAGAATAAGATCGTTATTTAGACGGACTTATTTTGTTCTTAATTTTCCCTATTTGCGTGCTTTTGCAAGCAGGTTTAAAGAAAAAATAGTGGTGAAAGAGCGAACCCCAGAGTGAGTGATCAAAGACCCTTAAGTAAATGAAGCGCAGAACAGGGGAAATGCTCAAAAGCCGTCAAGATGACTAAGTTATTTTTTTACTGTTACTACAAGATCCTATGGGGCTTTATTTGACGACTTACTCTAATGCCTTAACTATGCTAGGTACATAAATTTTAAAAGCAAGATAAGTTAAGAATAATAAAAAAACAATCACTCCTAGTAACAGTCTATTAGACCGCTTTGTTTCAGCCGCCCTCATTTCCGCTTTGATCTGGAAAGAGCCACTGCCTGCACCTCTAGTAAAGCCTTTTGCTAATCTAGCCTTTACAGCTTCCACATCATTTTTACCTTCCTTTCCCTTATACATTTGAAGTCGGTCCTCTAAATCGTCTTTTTTAGGATTCCAATACCTTGGAATGTAGTTATACTTTTGATGTTTGGGGGAGTTGAAAAAATTAAGTAATGCCATAGTCGGTTGTAATTTTAGTTTAAGTACCGATGAAATAACCCATTCAAATAGGGGAGTTATTTATTTATAGTTACTAATACACCTTACTGCAAATATAAGTAGTAATCATCAAAATTTAATTTATATTTAATTTAATATGTTTTTAAGTAATAATGCTCCCTAATTTATTGAAATTCGCTCCAAACTTAGCAATACCACTACTCTTTCTTGGATCATTTGTTTAAAAGTACTATCTTTGCGCCCGTAACCAATTATAAAAGAGGGAACGTTTTGTTCCCTCTTTTTTTATAGGTCATATGTAAGTATAAAGTTAGATGATTCAAGACAAAATAGAAGCCTTAGTTTCCCTTAAATTTGAAGAAGAAGATTTTGCTAATTGTTTTCTCGTTGAAATCAAATTTAATGCAAGCAATAACTTGTTACAAGTGTTTATTGACCACGACACAAGAGGGGTGAATATAGTAGAATGTAGGAAATTGAGTCGCTATTTAGAAGAGTATTTAGATGAATCACAAGTACTCGGTGAAAAATATATTATAGAAGTATCTTCCCCAGGCTTAGACCAGCCTTTGCAACTAGTAAGACAGTACAAGAAAAATATTGGCAGAGATTTGAGGATTAAGTTAGTCGATGGTGATAAAGTCGATGGCCAAATTGTAGCGGTAACAGAAGAGGCAGTGACATTAGAGAAAGAAGTTGTTACCAAAATAAAAAAGAAGAAGATAAAGGAATTGGTTCAAACTAGCTATCCTTTTAATACTATAGCAAAAGCAAAAATTAAAATATCTTTTAAGGGATTAGGCAAGAAATAGGAGTCTATACTATGATATACACTAGTATTATTGTATTAGAGCATCCATAATCTTAGCTCAGAGATCGAATGATTTCTGAATTCTAATATATCTTTGCAGAAGCGCCTTGACTATAAACCAAGATGGAATTAGTAACTTAGGCAGTTTAAAATAATAAATTAAACATTTAATGCTGCCCTTTTTCCTTCTAAGAAACTCTAAAAAAAGAACCATAGCCCAGCTATGCTTAGTTTTTTAAAATTCCTTAGAAGAAAAAATGACTAGCCTAAAACGTCCAATTTATTAATTTAAATTGCCTTAACTAATCTCTGTTATTTTGAAAAAATAAAAATGGAACCAAGATGATGAATCTTGCTGAAACTTTCTCGGAGTTTAAAGCGGGAAAGGATATTGACCGACCAACGATGGTTCGGGTTTTAGAGGACGTCTTTAGAACCTTAATCAAAAAAAAGTTTGGGTCTGACGAAAATTTTGATGTAATCGTAAATACCACAAAAGGGGATTTAGAATTATGGAGAGTGCGAGCAATTGTACCAGATGGAGAGGTAACTGACGATAAGGCTCAAATTTCGATCTCGGAAGCACTTAGTATAGATTTGGACTATGAGATTGGAGAAGAGTGCTATGAGCAATTACATTTGAAGGATTTTGGAAGAAGATCGATTATGGCTGCTCGCCAGACGCTTGTTTCTAGAATCATGGAATTAGAGAAGGATGAAATTTACAAGAAGTACATGGAGCGTGTTGGCGAAATAGTGACTTGTGAGGTACACCAAATCTTGAAAAGAGAAATTTTAGTATTGGATGATACTATGGGGCATGAATTGACAATGCCTAGAAAGGAAATGATACAAGGAGACTTTCTTCGAAAAGGAGACATGGTAAGAGGGGTGATTAAGAAAGTGGAGATGAAAAACAACAATCCAGTTGTTATTTTGTCTAGAACAGATACGGAATTCTTAGCAAAATTGTTAGAACAAGAAGTTCCAGAGATTGAAGATGGTTTAATTACGATCAAAAAGATTGTTCGTATTCCTGGAGAGCGTGCTAAAGTTGCAGTGGAGTCTTATGATGATAGAATTGATCCAGTAGGAGCTTGTGTAGGGATGAAAGGATCAAGAATACATGGTATTGTTAGAGAATTGAAAAACGAAAATATTGACATCATTAATTTTACGAATAATGAGTCTTTGTTTATTCAGCGATCTTTAACACCAGCTAGAATTAGCACAATTGATTTGTTGACAGAAGGAGAAGAAAAACGAGCATCTGTTTTCTTGAAACCAGATCAAGTATCTTTAGCCATTGGTAAAGGAGGTACTAATATCAAATTAGCTAGTCGGTTGACAGGTTATGAGATAGATGTTTATAGAGAAAATGATACGACAGAAATTGATGATGTAGATTTAGATGAATTCTCCGATGAAATCGAAGATTGGATCATTGAAGAGTTAAAGCAGATCGGTTGTGATACTGCAAGAAGTGTATTAGAATTAGATATTAAAGAATTAGTTAGAAGAACAGATCTAGAGGAAGAAACGATAAATGAGGTAATGAAGGTCTTAAATGAAGAATTAGAAGAATAATATAGGAACTTAATTGACCTATTTATTTGTTTAACTATAGAAGTCGTTTAAAAATGACTTGATGTATCATTTGCAAGTCATTGCAGCATACATTCTTAACAACTTTATTGAAAAAATGGCTTTTTATATTAAAAAAAACAGTCTTTTTTACAATGGAGTATATCCGAATTACTATAATTAGTTAACTTTGCATCGATTTTTAGGCAAGTTGATATGAAAAAGTAATAAAAAATAGTAATTTCATGGACCTAAAAAATTTGTGAATTTATCAATTATTAACTCCTTAAGTGAGGAAAAGGATTTTAATGGCAAAACGTCTGATTAAAGTAGCGAAAGAACTTAATGTAGGTACTTCTACAATTGTAGCGTTTCTAAACCGAAATGGTTTTGAAATTGATGATAAGCCTATAGCCAAGGTCACCGATGAGATGGAAACATCTCTTAAAAAAGAGTTTCAGGAATCTGCTTCTATTAAAGAGAAAGCGGACCAACTGATTATTGGAACTCGACCTGGAGTAAAGAAAGAAGCAGAGGCTCCTATTCCTACTCCCATTCCTGTAATAGTAGAACCAACTCCTGTTCCAGAACCTATTTCTAATCCTGTTCCAGAACCAATAGTCGAAAAGGTAGTAGCTCCCGTAGTGGAAGAAGTACCAGCTCCCGTGGTTGAAAAGGTAACAGCCCCAATAGTGGAAGAAGCTCCAACCCCCGTAGCGGAAAAGGTGCCAACTCC
>JALZWC010000996.1 GCA_023300255.1 Saprospiraceae bacterium
TGGTGGAAAAGCAAATACATACTCTGGGCATTCCTAATGTTACCAGGCTTGTTATTCACTATAGGCCTATTTAATGGAAGAACGGGGTATGAATCGTTAATGCATGGTACTGGAGAATTTAGTGCTAGATTTTTGGTTTTTTCTCTTATTGCGACGCCTTTAGTTATGCTTTTGCCTAAGTACAAATTTCCAAAATGGCTTAATCGAAATAAACGCTATTTAGGTATAGCTGCTTTTGCCTATGGATTGTATCATACCCTTGCCTATTTGGTGGAAATCCCAACTAGTGAAGTGCTCAAAGACTTTTTTGAAGTCGGCTTACTCACCGCATGGATCGCCATGATAATTTGGATTCCTATGGCAATAACTAGTACCGATGCTTGGGTACTTCGTTTAAAAGGTACGTGGAAAAAAATACATAACTGGGGATATTTAGCGGCCTTATTAATGTTTCTTCATTGGGCGTTTATTCATTATCATTGGAAACCTGCTTTGGTGCATGCTATGCCTGTATTATTGCTTCAAGGGGTTCGTTGGTGGAAAGTCTTTTTTAAGAAATAGTATTATCTAATTCTGACTTATTATTAATTCTGAGGAGTAAGAATTACCTTTTTTAAAGGAATTATCTTAGAGTAAATATCGTTCTTTTTGCATTGGCAAAAAAGAACCAAAAACCCTAGACAAAAATAATACCATCCGGTATTTTTGTCGGTGCCTCCCGCTCAGATGTTGACCGAGCGGAACTTACTTGCTAGTTAAGTAAACCTTTTAAAAATTAAAAAAGTATGAAACGAAAAACAATAATCGGCTTAACCATCTGCGTATTACTCCTCTCCTTTTTAACTTATTTCTTCTTACCATTCCATCATGCTTCCGCAAAAGAATATTTTCTGCCAATAGGAGAACGTACTTTACAAAAAGATGAAATTGGGCAGTTTAATTACATCCATGAAAAGTATGAGCATCTAAGTTTTACTGGTGATGAATTTAAAGGTTGGGATACAGATGCGCAACCGTTCTGGCGCTATGGGATAGCATTCGGAGCTTATGCAATGCCCTCTATCGCTATGATTAGTCCAGAACATGCGAATCTAGCTAAGTTAACTTTGAAGCATATGATTGATAAAATGAAGTCCAAAAAAGTATGGGGAGATTGGACAGAATATGGAATGGGAGACGACCCGATTTCAGAAGGTAATATCATGTATAAAGGGCATTTGAATTTGATGTATGGATTGTATCAATTAATGTCTGGCGATGAACAGTATAGTGAGGAATATACTTGGCTAACGGAAAAAATTGTAACGGAAATGCGCAGGCATCATAAAGAAGGAAAGCACGAAGGAGCAGATTGTGAACCGGGTAGGTATTTCGCTCAATGCAATTCGATTAGTTTGTTAAGTCTCAAGGTGTATGATAAATTGTACCAAACCACCTACGCGGAAGTAGAGGCTAGATGGACGATAGATTTTATAAAAGAAAAAATGACAGATGATGATTTTGGATTCTATTTAAAAATGTACCAATCGGATATGGCATTTTGTAATCCAATGTTATCAGGCTATACGAATGCTTGGACGATGGCTTTTTTGAGACCATTTGAGCCTGCATATAATGAAGCATTATATCCTGTGTGGAAAGATCATTTTGCTAAATCAGTTGGTCCTTTTGGTTACGTAAAGGAAGACCCAGAGGCGGGGCCATCTCCTTTGGCGACTATGACGGGCATGATGGCTGCTAAAGAATTTGGGGATGTTGCCTTATGGCGTAAATTGAGAAACTCGATTGATAAAGATATTTATCAAAAAGGCGATAGTTTTCAGTACCTTTATAAGGGTGTTAATAATCCTATTTATAATGCGCCTTTGCTTTGGACAAAAGTACATGTGGGCTGGCAAAATATTTTAACTTACGATTGGAAAGGTAATCGTATTTATGAAAAGCCAGATGTGGCGAATTTGATGTGGACAGATATTTTACCGCAAGAGTTATATTTGATGGATGATGTGCTAAATTAGAACAGACTAGAATTCGAAGAATTTATAGGATTATTAGGATAGCTACTCATTCAATAATATTAGGCAAGTGGGTTAAGAATAAAATTTATAACACTCTATGGAAAGAGTATTTATTGGTTTTTGACGTATACGTTTACTAAACTTTTGAAGTTTAGTAAACGTTTATAAATGGGAGCTAAATAATCAAGAAAGACCTTATATTTTTTTATAAATCTTATCAAACAATGGCAGAAAAACCTATAGTAACTACCGTATCTGGACAATTAGAAGGCGCATGGCAGGAAAAGAATACAATTGCCGTGTTCAAAGGAGTGCCTTTTGCCAAGCCACCTGTTGGCGATCTTCGATGGCGCGCTCCACAGGCAGTCGATAGCTGGGAAGGAATAAGAAAGGCGACTAACTTTGGATCTTTTGCTTGGCAACAAGGAGCCTTCATTGCGTCTTTTATGAATGAGCTAATAGAAGGACAAGGGTGGGGGAAAGTAAGAACTGTCTTTGTGAGGAGTTTACTGAAAATAGCACCTAAGCCAAAACAAGATGAAGATTGTTTGTACTTAAATGTGCGAACTCCTTCGATAGAACCATCGGCGAAATTACCCGTCATGGTTTGGATACATGGTGGCGATCATCAAGATGGAGGAGGCGCAGAAATATTTTATGACAGCAATGCAATATCCGAGAAAGGAGTTGTCTTGGTGACCATTAATTATAGATTAGGTTTGATGGGCTATTTTACGCATCCCGAATTAAGTCAAGAGTCGGAAAATAAAGTTTCTGGTAACTATGGAACATTGGACCAGATAGCTTCGCTAGAATGGGTACGGGATAATATTACAGCCTTTGGTGGAGACCCCGATAACGTGACTATTTTTGGAGAATCCGCAGGTGGAGAGTCCGTAGCACATATGCTTAGTAGTCCTTTGGCAAAGGGTTTATTTCATAAAGCCATTCTTCAAAGTCCGGCTAATAGTGGACAGATGATGCATTTGTCTACTGCCTTTTTAGATTATCCTAGTGGGGAGGATAGAGG
>JALZWC010000997.1 GCA_023300255.1 Saprospiraceae bacterium
TAGTAGCTACCTGATAAGGAGTAATACTATGTGAACTATGTATCTATGTGGTAAATTCGTCAACATTATATGTGTTTTCCTCCAATTCTTTACACACTCAAACGAAAATTGTCTCTCCTTTCGATTCCTTGTTATAAAAACTGTACGGTAGAGAAAATAAAAAAGGGATAGTTTTGACACCATCCCTTTTTTATAATTTTTTAAAAGTACTATTTTATACTATTCCTCTTTAGTCTTAGCAGAATAATTTACCCGAAGTTGATTAGCTTTTCTCAAAGCTGTTTTCACATCCTGAACAATACCCATTGTCACCTCACCATCAACTCTTAAAGAAGAGGTGATTCTATTGTGCTGTGCTTCTGACAATTTCACCTTATGCTTTTCAATGAAAAGCGGAATTTCTCCCATACTGTTAGCAATTTTATCGCCTAACTGCATTCTAGGTTTAGTGCCATACAATGATTGGTATCTTTCTGTTGGCTTTCCAACATAGATATGATGTACCAATGATTTTTGCTCCAACTTAGTTAATTCTGATGCTTTAGGAACACTCACTACTACTTTCTTTTCTGCATCTCTTAATACAGTTGTTACCATAAAGAAGAATAACAACATAAAGATGATATCAGGTAAAGAAGCAGTAGATACTTCTGGAGAGGCTTTACCTCTTTTTTTAACAAACTTACCCATGTTACTTTTTTTCAGTTAAAGAAATAGCTGGTGTTCTTTTTGTCTTAGATAAGCAAAATTACTCCTCACCGAAGCTCGTAGGTTCTGCCTCAGAAATAACTAAAGGAAACTTTGACCTAACTTCTTTACGCATTGCCAATGGCAAATCGTCAGAATAAGGCTTGCCAAATCTTCTTTGAGCTTCTTCTTCCCAAAGTTCCGCATAAGCTGCTTTTAATTGGTCATAAACACCAAGATAAGTCTCATAGTTAGTACCCCGATCATTCTTTAAAGAAATGATCGCTTTGTTTGGTTGTTCTGCAAGATCATCTTGTCTTCGTGGATTAGCGATGAACTCTTTAGTTCTATCCTTCAAGTCTATTACCTCAGCAGGTTCTCCTCTCACCAATAACTGATTTTGGGCATTTACCAAAACAGAAAGAACATTTCGTTTTTTCAACTTGGTAATATCTGGCTCTTCCTCAGACCATGGTGGTAACTTTACGAAAATACCTTTATCTACGTCAATAGTTGTAGTAACTAAGAAGAAGATCAATAACAAGAAGGCAATATCTGCCATAGATCCCGCATTGATTTCATTCTTCATTCTATCTCTAGAGCTAGTCTTTGCCATATTTATAGTATTTAAATGGTTTATTTAAAGAGGTTTCTTACTTCGGATAAGACGAAAGTGGCAATAGCCAATCCTAATAAAAGTAAGCCTCCTCCAATAGCTCCATTAATAAAAATACCTTGAGCATCAGTTACCTTAAATTCGCTCATCATACTTACTACACCGGCAGAATTTGCACCTGCTAATGATTGACCTACAAAATACAATGCTGCTAAGCCAATTACTGCTGCAATCGCCGATATGGCTCCTTTAGGATTTGATAAGGTTTGAAACAAACCAAAAACCAATGCAGTAATAGCACATATTACAGTCAATGCAGCCGCAGCATACAATCCAAAGTTAAAAATGTCTGTTGTTCCTCTTTGATCTTCCGCCAAGGCATTAAATCCTGACAATCCAGAAAAAACAAAGAACAAGAAAATGGCTGTAATAGTTAAGCCTATTAGAAAGGCAACTAATTGTCCATTTTTGGATAAAAATTTATACATAGTTTTATCTATTATTAGACTTCACACCAGCTTTAGTTTAGTCTATACATCTTAACAGATGCAGAATAAACTAATTTTGGTGTACGAGCTGTACTTTTTGTAAAGTCTTTTAATTACGAGATATCTATTACCCAATAAAACTAGTGGGCATAGTAAATGTCCTTACCTAATAATACTAATATTCAATTACTTGAATACTTTGTTATCAGCCATTACATCTACTAAAGCAATAGAAGATTCCTCCATCTTGCCAACGATACCGTCAATCTTGTTAACGATATAATTGTAAAAAATCTGTAAAATAATAGCAGTAATCAAACCGAATACTGTTGTCAATAAGGCTACCTTAATACCACCTGCCACGACTGATGGAGAAAGATCACCTACTGCCTGAATTCTATCAAAGGCTTGAATCATACCGATTACTGTACCCATGAAACCTAACATCGGTGCAATGGCAATAAATAAAGAAATCCAAACTAATCCTTTTTCCAAAAGACCCATTTGAACACCACCGTAAGAAACGATTGCTTTTTCTACTGCTTCAGGACCACCTGCTGCACTCTTTAATCCTTCATAAAGAACACTTGCCGTTGGGCCAGGTGTAGCTTTACAAATTTCTTTTGCACCTTCCAAATCACCAGCTGCTAAGCTGTCGTTAATTTTACCCATTAATTTGTCGGTATTAGTAGAAGCAATGTTTAACGTAATGATACGTTCAATACAAAAAGCCAATCCTAAGATTCCACAAATCAATACGAGACTCATAAACTGCCAGTCTCCCTCGATAAACTTTTGCTTTAATGTTTGAAATCCAGAAGCCTCTGCTTCTTGAGCAAACATTTCGATTGCACCATTGAATGAGGCAACACCGAATACGAGCAATAGAGCTAAAATTTTTCGCATAGTTCAATAAATTTTGCTAATGTTTAAAGTTAATTTTTTAAAAAAAAATGTGTTTAAGACATTTAAAGCAAAAAGATGTGATTGTTGTTCGTAATCTTCGCTTCTCAATGATCTTAATCTTGTATAAATGAAAATTAAAATGGTCTTTAAAATAAAATCATAATACGAGAATGATTTTATATTAGGCTCCATTCTATTTTTTATTTCGTGCGGAGAGAGAGGGATTCGAACCCTCGGTACGCTTTTGACGCACACACGCTTTCCA
Organism: Saprospiraceae bacterium; assembly: GCA_023300255.1. Lineage (GTDB taxonomy): Bacteria > Bacteroidota > Bacteroidia > Chitinophagales > Saprospiraceae > JAFMDF01. The sequence continues at coordinate 2,963 of JALZWC010000997.1, forward strand.
AGCGTGCTCCTTAAGCCACTCGGACACCTCTCCATTAATTCTTGATTTAATTGAATTCAATTAAACCTTACCTTTTAAATATGTGTCAATGATAAGAATCTTCTGATTTTTCTAATAATATTTCATTCCTACTTTAGTAAAGGACCTATAAAGCCAGCTTTTCGGATAGAAAATAAGAGAATTCGGTTAGTAATAATAAAAGAAATAAACTTGATTATTTGAATGAATTTGTTATTAACATTAGTTTTTCTTAAAAATTGTAGTATAGCTTGGCTACAAAAATATATTTAAGAGAAAATAAATGCAAAAGAAACCATTCAAAATAGTAGCGTATATACTTTATCATCAAGGTAGGATGTAGTATTGATAAATCTTTTCAATATCAATTACAATTTAGTTACAGTTTTAAACAAGGATCTTTTTCGCTTGTAAGAAAATTGCTGCCCAGAAATGCAAAAATTGCGAAATCTTATTACAAATCAAAAAATTATGCAAGTTCTTTAATGGGAATTTAAAAATGACATATTATAAATATATGGCGCTAAAGTAGAAAATAAGATTCAATTCACCTAGTCTAACCAAATAAAAGTGATTTTTTTGCACTATGAACAAAAATATTTTTGGCATTTTGGCTAGTAATAGCAGTTATTTGCTCTAATTTCATCCCTTTTACCAATGCTAATTTTTCTGCTATCAATTGTACATATCCACTCTCATTTCGTTTACCTCTATAAGGTGTAGGTGCCAAATATGGAGAATCTGTCTCTAAAACTATGTGTTTTAAGTCTATGGAAGTCAGTGTTTTATCTAGTCCTGCCTTTTTAAAAGTCAATACACCTCCTATTCCCAAATAAAATCCTTGCTCGATAATTGCTTCTGCCTCTTCCATTGATCCACCAAAACAATGAAAGATTCCTCTCAATCGTTCATGCTTTTCTTCTCTTAACACCTCTAAGACTTCTTGGGTAGATTTTCGAGAGTGAATAACTATAGGAATATCTAATTCTATGGCCCATCTTATCTGTCGTCGAAAAGCTTCTTTTTGCTGTTCAACGAAAGTGGTATCCCAATGAAGGTCAATACCTATCTCCCCTACTGCACAGAAAGGTCGTTTCCCTAACCACTCTTCTACAATTTGTAATTCTTTTTCAAAATCTTCTTTTACAGAACAAGGATGTAAACCCATCATCGCGTAGCAACTTTCTGGATACGCTGCTTCTAGTGCTAACATATCCGCTATACTGCTACTATCTATATTGGGTAAATAAAATTCTTTTACATTATTGGCGATCGCTCGATTCATCATCAATTCTCGATCTTCTTTAAATTGGTCTAAGTATATATGAGTATGGGTATCTATTAAATGCATGAGTTGTTGAGGTATCGCTTTCTATGGAGATAGATGCAAATTTCTTAAAAATAGTTGCAAAGATACAGGAATGAGGGAAAGGAGGTGATGAATGATGGGTATATTTAAATTATAGGTGTATAGTTTTTTTTCACTATGCTTTGGGCTTGAGCACTAATTGACATATCATAAATTTTAAATCATATATTCATCCTACATGCGTCCTGTGTGGATAATGAGTGTGTAAAGAATTAGGATAATATATATATTAAATCTAAAGAACACAATAAGATATTGACATTTTTTACCACGCTACAAACATACGAGGTACATAGGCCACATAGTTTTTAGAGAGGATCTTACTTCATAAAACTATCCAAGTATCTGGCTAGT
>JALZWC010000998.1 GCA_023300255.1 Saprospiraceae bacterium
AAGATGAGCTTGCAGAGCAAGTGAACCGCAAAGCGGACGGGCTTGCTGGGCAGTTTAAAATGGCTAATTTATTCTTTCATTTTGCCTTAGTGAAGGAAAATAAAATTAGTTTCAACCAAAAAATTTCTTCGTTATCTTAAGCCAAGCGCTGCTTCAGAAATTTCTACATCTTGATCCGCACTTGCTGCTCCACTAGTTCCTATTCCGCCAACAACTACACCTCTAAACATAATCGGAAGACCACCTCTCATCATATTGAAACCAGCAGTAATTAAAGAATTACGACCTCCTAAAATACCGTCTTCTAATTTTTTAGAAGGGAATCCAAATAAAGCAGAGGTCCTAGCTTTTCCAATAGATACCTCACTAGCAGCAGAAAAAGTACCAGTCGCTCGAACTAAATAAACGACTGTTCCAGCATCATCTACAATAGCAACTGCTCCTCCTGGAGCACCATTATCTTTCATGTATTTTAAAGCAATTTCTCCCATACGTTGAGCTGCTTCTAATGTAATTTGACCTTCATAAACATCTTTACTAGAGATGCCAGAAGCGTAAGTTTTAGAAAGGCCTGGCCAGTTTTGGTTTGCTTTACTGATAAACATTGATGAACCTTTTTGGTCCCACATACCTTTTGCTTTGGCGTTTCTCTGAACATATAACTTACCACCTACCACACTCCATGTCTCAATACTTCCAGGTTCTAACATCCCCATAGAAGTAGAGATTGTACAAAAACCTCCATATTGTGGAGCATATTTAGCAGCATTGCTTTCAAACGTCTTCTTATTAGCAGAGCTACTAAAATGATAAATCGCACCATTATGTTCTGCTTGATATTCGTAGCTACCTGGCATTGCTTTTTTTTGCGTTTGAAGTGCTACAACGTCATAACCGTCGAGCATCACGCCTTTGTCATTAACGTTAACTAAATGGGCTTGAGCATTAACGAATCCACACAGAAACAAAAGTGTTGATAAAGAAAGAATCATTTTTCTCATGATACATTTTTTTGAAGGGTAGTTTTTTTAACTACGTGTTAAGATAAATTATGAATTATAGGAATTTATATTTTTCTACCATTTCCAATTACTAGACACGGCCATAGACCATCTGCTCGTACTTTAATCCCCGCTTTATCTCCATTCCACATTTTTTGTGCTTTAGGATTTCTTGCAAAATAAAGTTTGCCTTCATAGACATCGAATAGATCTAGTTGGGCTGGTTCCACTTTATTAAAAGAAGCTGCAACAGCGCAAAAGCCACCGAATTGAGGTTGGTATTTAGCTGGATTTGCGTCAAACATTTGTTTGGACGCTGCAGAAGCAAATTGATAAGTAATTCCATCAACTTTGCTAGCGAAAGCTGGGTTTCCTTTTAACAATTGTTTGCTTGTAAAAAATGCCGTAACGTCGTGCCCATCTAAAATTATATTCTGCTCGTTTACAGAATCAAGTTTCTTATCAGCAGGCATACTTAGTTCACAAGTAGGAGTGCCGCAATTAGAAAATAAAAAAAGGACTACAATTAAGTAGGAAAATTTACTAATGTATTTCATGTTAATTAAGATTTATTCAATTAGAAAATAAAAAAAATATCTTAACAGATATTTTTTTTGATTGTAAGATTGTGTAATTGTATTCGTGATGTACACAATCATACAATCTCGCAATCACGCAATCTTTTTAAGTCATCCTTATTCGTAAATAAACATAGCATGTCCATCAGGACCTCGGACTAATAATCCTTTATTAGCTGCTAAACTAGTATTACTTAAATCCACTACGCCATTCGAAATAATCGTGTAGCCTTTTTCTAGGGATACTTTATATGTTGCTTCTACAGACGCTACTTTAACAGAAGTATGCCAATGCCATAAATCTACTGGCGAGCTATCTGAAGGATATTTTTTACCACCAGGAGGAGCTATGTATTCTAAAAATTCTAAACCAAAGCCTTCTTGCCCATGTAGTCCTGTAATCAAAAGTCGAGCACCAAAAACTTGATTTAGACGTTCTTGCTCAGGGCCATAATTTTCACTATTCCCTGCTACTTTTAATCCTAAAACATCTTGGTAAAATGCGAGTGATTCATCCGTTTCTTCAATGCCAATAGCGGAATGGTCAATACCTAAAAAGACCTTATCTCCAGTGTTTTGCCATTTTGGATTTCCTTTTCCTTTTGGAAAATAAATTAATTCTAAATTATGATCGTCTGGATCTCGAAAGTAAAAAGCAGAGATTCCTGACGCAGCAGGAATATAATCTGGCAACGTTTGTGGCGATGTAGAAACATATTCTACTTTATGCTTGGCAACTTGCTCATAAGCCTTATCCATATCACTAACTACGATAGCAATATGCTGAAACCATAAGTCATTACTTCTAGAGGTATGCGGAACAGGCCGACCAATTTGCTTGGTTTCAAATTCCATTAATTCAATTATCTCTGAGCCCAAAGCTAATTGCACTACTTGAACTTTCAGATGCTTATCTTTGATTCCGAATAATTTTTGAATTTCTTTGCCTGATAATTTGAATGTTTTAACCCGTTTAAAAGGCAGGACAGTCGTATAGAATTCAACGGATCTATCCAAATCTGCAACGGTTATACTTACCTTATTAACGGCTTTCGCATTTTGCCCAAAAACAGAAATGGTTGAAATAACTAGAAAGGCAATTAGCCAAACTATTTTATTAAATTGGTGAATCATATAATCTTAGTTTTTTCAAAAATTATTGTTAGTGAAGTAATAAGTATGAAGTAATAAGTAATAAGTAATAAGTAATAAGTATGAAGTAATAAGTAATAAGTCGTAAGACGTTGACAACCAATG
>JALZWC010000999.1 GCA_023300255.1 Saprospiraceae bacterium
GTAGATTTTGATGGTGCAGGAGATGGTACTTGTTTTGTTTACTACATTGCTTATGAAGCAGGCTTAACAGGCTTAGCAGCAAACTCAAATATCAACAATTTGGATGGATGTTTTTCTCTATCTAATTCAATATCTGTAGTTAGAAATTCTGAAGGTGGTGTTTGTCCTGATCCTATTCCTACTTGTGATGTAGCAGGAGGTACATTAGTAGGAGGTCCATTTGAATTCTGTGTAGGAAATGGAGAAGCAGATAATATTCCAGCAGGAGCAATTACGGTTTCTGGTGGTGTTGGTACAGAGAGAGGTTGGATTGTTACAGATGAGCAAGGAACGATTTTAGGTTTACCACCAATGCCAAGTGCGGTAGATTTTGATGGTGCAGGAGATGGTACTTGTTTTGTTTACTACGTTGCTTATGAATCAGGCTTAACAGGCTTATCAGCAAATTCAAATATCAACAATTTAGATGGATGTTTTTCTTTATCTAACTCAATAGCTGTATCCAGAAATTCTGAAGGTGGTGTTTGTCTTTGTGATGATCAAGATGAAGATGGTGTATGTGATGAAGATGATTGTGCGCCATTGAATTCTAATTTTCCAGCTTCACCAGGAGCTCCGTGTAATGATAATAATGCAAATACTATTAATGATGTAATAGGTGCAGATGGTTGTTCTTGTGCAGGAGAAACGGAACAAACTACTTGTACATTAGCAGTAGATGCAGGTGCAGATCAAACAATTTGTGATGGACAGGAAGTTACGATTACTGCGACAAAGAGTGGAGCAAGTGTTTGTGACGTTAATAGCTGTTGCACTAGAGAAGTATCAAATACAGATCGTTGTGAAAGAGATTACACTTATGCTTTGTTCTTAACAGGTGATGGTGGACAAGCAAGATTTGCAATAACAGCAAATACAACAGTTAATTGGATAGAATGTGCGGATGGTACGATCAATTATACAGTGGATAATTTAGAATCAATTGATGGTACAGAAGAAAGAATCTCTTTAGATTATACTTATTCAGGAAGAACAGAAACAATATCAGCGGATGGTAATAATGCCCATGGATGTGAAAGTAATTTCTCTGATGCGGATTGGGTATACTATACGGAATTAACAGGTACGATTACTTCTAATCAAAATGGATCATTTACAGTTTCAAGAAGAGGTACGCCTTTCCAGGTGGGTACAGGAGCTAACGTAACGTCTACAGGATTGGGCTTTGGCGCATCAGGCTGGTTTTATGCTTCAGGAAGTAGTAGATACGATCGTGGTGATGTTAACATCATGCTTAGTCCAGAATGTACCTCACAAGGTGGAGTAGAATTATTTACAAACTGTAATTTTGGTGGTACTAGTATTACTCTAGCTGAAGGAGAATATTCTACTATTGCAAGTACAGGTATTCCGAATAATTCCCTTTCTTCACTCAGAGTTCCAGAGGGTTATAAAGTTATCTTGTACAATACGAGCATTTTTAGAAATGCTACTGTTGAGTTGACTTCGGATAATGCTTGTTTGATTGATCTTAATTTTAATGATAAAGCATCTTCTATAAGAGTTATTAAGCTTGCTGAGACATACGCATGGTCAACAGGAGAGACGACTCCATCTATTACAGTAACTACACCAGGGACTTATACTGTAACAGTTACGGATTGTAATGGATGTACAACTACTGACGAGGTTGTAGTAGCAGAGCCAGTTATAGATGGAGGAAGTATCGAAGTAGGTACTTGTAATAATGGTACGCTTATTATTGGAAATGATGTAGCTCCAAGTGCAAATGGAGAACAATTTGAAATAGTATGGATTAAGTCACAAGGTCAGTTTAGTGCTTGTCAGGACTTAGGTCAGTTAGGTTCTGGAAATACAAATGTAGGTGCAGCCTATGATGCATTTGTAGCAGCAGGAGGTTTTGCAGCAGGTGCTGATCCTTCGATTCCTAATACAACTACCTGGATGTTTGTTACGGATAATGATGGAGATGATTTACAATTGACGGTTACGGATAGTCCTATGGCTTGTTACTTAAGATGTGTAAGAATTATTGGCTGTGAACGTTTCACAGGGGAGAGTCAACCAGTGGCAACATCTGATTGCTTCGTTCCTGCTACTTGTGATGTAAATGGCGGTACTTTAAGTGGTGGCCCATTTGAATTCTGTGTGAGTAATGGAGAAGCAGATAATATTCCAGCAGGAGCAATTACTATTTCTGGAGGTACTGGTGCAGAAAGAGGGTGGATTGTTACCGATGAGCAAGGAACTATTTTAGGTTTACCACCAACGCCAAGTGCGGTAGATTTTGATGGTGCAGGAGATGGTGTATGCTTAGTATGGTATATCGCTTATGAAGCAGGATTAACAGGATTAGCAGCAGATTTAAATATCGAAGATTTGGATGGATGCTATGATTTATCTAACTCTATATCTGTAGTCAGAAACTCTGAAGGTGGTGTTTGTCCTGATCCAGTAGATCCAGTAGACTCAGGATGCGAAGTTCTTGAGACTTGTGGTGCAGTGACTATTAAGCAATCAGGAACTTCTATTATTATAGAAAATCTTGATGGACAGGCTGTCATTCAAGTGTTTAATTCTAAGTGGTCGCCAGTATTTAGTTGTGCATGGTGGGGAACAGCATGTGAAGGGACAACAACAATTGAAGATTTAACTGTAGGCGAAACCTATATCGTTAAAGTTGGGACTTGTACCTTCAATATTCTTGTTTCTGGAGAAGATTGCGATGGTGGAACAACTCCAGTCGATCCAGTTGATCCAGTTGATCCAGTCGATCCAGTCGATCCAGTTGATCCAGTTGATCCAGTTGATCCAGTCGATCCAGTTGATCCAGTCGATTCAGGATGCGAAATTCTAGAGACTTGTGGTGATGTAACTATCAAGCAGTCAGGAACTTCTATTATTATAGAAAATCTTGATGGACAGGCTGTTATTCAAATATTTAATTCTAAGTGGTCACCAGTATTTAGTTGTGCATGGTGGGGAACAGCATGTGAAGGGACAACAACAATTGAAGATTTAATCGCAGGCGAAACTTATATAGTTAAAGTAGGGACTTGTACTTTCAATATCCTTGTTACAGGAGAAGATTGCGATGGTGGAACAAATCCAGTTGATCCAGTTGCATGTGATGTAGCAGGAGGTACATTAGTAGGAGGCCCATTTGAGTTCTGTGTAGGGAATGGAGAAGCAGATAATATTCCAGCAGGATCAATTACAGTTTCTGGTGGTGTTGGTACAGAAAGAGGTTGGATTATTACAGACGACCAAGGTACAATTTTAGGATTACCACCAATGCCAAGTGCAGTAGATTTTGATGGAGCAGGTGATGGTGTATGCTTAGTTTGGTATATCGCTTATGAAGCAGGACTAACAGGATTAGCAGCAGATTTAAATATCGAAGATTTAGCAGGATGCTATGATTTATCTAACTCTATATCTGTAGTTAGAAATTCTAAAGGTGATGTTTGTTCGGTTGATCCAATAGATCCAATAGATCCAATAGATCCAGTTGACACAGGATGCGAAGTTTTGGAGACTTGTGGCGATGTGACGATTAAACAATCAGGAACTTCTATCATTATTGAAAACCTTGATGGAGGAGAATCTGTAGTTCAAGTGTTCTCTTCTGCTTGGGCTCAAATATATACTTGTGCATGGTGGGGAACAGCATGTGAAGGTACAACAACACTTGATGATTTAAATGTAGGAGAAACCTATATAGTTAAAGTTGAGAATTGTACATTCAATATTCTTGTTACTGGAGAAGATTGTGATGGTGGAACAGACCCAGTTGACCCA
>JALZWC010001000.1 GCA_023300255.1 Saprospiraceae bacterium
ACACATAGTACGACATGTAATTTAAGCTATTGTAATATGCTATGTGACCTATGTATCTATGTGGTTAACATGTCAACATCTAGTAAAAAAATACTATATTTAAAGACTATAACTATCCAAATATGCCGCCTGATGTTCCGTCAACTCATCTATAACTATTCCTAAATGTTGCAACTTCAAATAAGCCACCTGATGATCTATTATCCTAGGCACATCATACACTTCATTCCCTAAAGGTTGCTGCAATAGATACTCCGCAGAAAGCGCTTGCAAAGCAAAACTCATATCCATAATTTCCGCAGGATGCCCATCTGCACAAGCAATATTTACTAATGCCCCATTGCCTAGTAAATGTATTTGTTGCTTAGTCGGCAAGGTGTAGGTCACTATATTAGCTCTGGATTCCACAGCAGCGATGGCCATATTTTTCAAACCTGCTACATCAATTTCTTGATCAAAATGTCCCGTGTTAGAGAGTATCGCATCTTGCTTCATTAGTCCAAAATGCTTTGGACTCAGTACTTCGCAACAGCCAGTAGCAGTAATGAATATGTCCCCTATTGGAGCTGCTTGTTCCATTGGTAATATATCAAAACCATCCATCTTCGCTTCCAAGGCTTTCACTGGATTTATTTCTGTAATCACTACTTTTGCTCCTAAACCTTTTGCTCGCATCGCACAGCCTTTACCACACCATCCGTAGCCAGCTATAATGATCGTTTTACCTGCTATCACCAAATTAGTCGTTCGCATAATACCATCAAAAGTGGATTGCCCTGTACCATAGCGGTTATCAAAAAGGTACTTACAATTGGCATCATTGATCGCTAATATTGGAAAATTTAGAACGCCTTGCTTTTGTCTAGCTTGCGCGCGCAATACGCCTGAGGTCGTTTCCTCGCACGCCCCTATTACATGCGCCGCATACCTAGCTAAATTGCCATGCAATTCTTGTACTAAGTCTCCTCCATCATCAATCACGATGTGGGGTTCACTTTTTAAAGTTGCTTTCAAGAATTCCTCATAAGCTTCTTTGCTCGCGCCATGTATCGCATACGTCGCAATACCACTATCAATTAACGCTGCCACCACTTCATCTTTGGTGGACAAAGGGTTGCTTCCTGTCACGTGGACTTCTGCACCACCGCTTGCAAATACTTGCGCTAGATACGCTGTCTTTGCTTCTAGATGTATAGATAAGGCAATCCGTTTTCCTTGAAAGGGTTGTTCTTTTTTGAAGCGATTTTCTATAGCATTGAGAATGGGCATGTGGCGTTTGACCCATGCTATTTTTTGATGGCCGTCTTTGGCTAGAGATAAGTCTTTGTAGATGCTTTTTTTTGTAATATCTTGATTAGCTGTATTCATTTTGTTTCTTAGAAATAAAAATTCAATAAATTGGACTAAGATACGCAGTTATTTTTCTCCTCACAAATCTTATAAATTAATAGAAGATTAAATTCTTTTCCTATCTTGGGAAACAATACTTTTCAACAAAAAAAAACCATTAATGAAAAAGCTATTAATTTTTATAATACCACTATTCACACTTGCTTGTGAGGTGCAACAACCGATAATAGATGCGCCACAAGCGACACCTACAATACCAACCTTTGCGTTAGAAGAAACTACTATCGAACAAATACAAAAAGTCTATCAAAGCGGGGAATTTAGCATTCAAGAAATCACTCAACAATACTTAAATAGGATTGAGGCCATTGATAAAAATGGACCTCGTATTAATTCTATACTGCAAATAAATCCAGATGCACTAAGCATTGCTAAGCAATTAGATGCAGAATTAAAAGCAGGTAAATCAAGAGGCCCTATGCATGGCATTCCTGTTTTATTAAAAGATAATATTGATACACAAGATCGAATGTTCACCACCGCAGGATCGAGAGCATTAGCAGGTTCAAAGCCTTTACAAGACAGCTGGGTCGCTAAATCTTTACGGGCAGCAGGGGCTGTTATTTTAGGGAAAGCTAATCTAAGTGAATGGGCTAATTTTAGAGGCAAAAAATCATCGAGTGGCTGGAGTGGATTAGGCGGACAGGTTAAGAATCCTTATGTATTGGATCGTAACCCATGTGGTTCGAGTGCTGGTTCAGGCGTCGCCGTCTCTGCTAATTTATGTATGATCGCCATTGGTACAGAAACGAATGGATCTATCGTTTGTCCTTCTACTGCGAATGGGATTGTTGGTATTAAACCGACAGTGGGATTGATTAGTCGATCTGGGATTATTCCTATTTCTTTTACGCAGGATACCCCTGGGCCAATGGCACGAACGGTTAGAGATGCAGCGATTTGTTTAGGGGCGATGGTGGGTATAGATGCTAATGATTCTAAAACCTTATTAAATGAAAATAAAATCTATACCGATTATACCCAATTTTTAAACAAAGATGGTTTAGCAGGAAAGCGAATTGGTCTGTACACACATCCCTTAGGGAAGTTAAAAGAAGTAGATGCCATCTTAGAAAAGCAGTTGGCCTTTATCAAAAGTCAAGGTGCTACTATTATTGAAATCGAAGAGATAGGTTCTCCTCATGTGGCACAACTATCTTTTGATGTAATGCTTTTTGAATACAAGGATGGGTTAAATAAATACTTTGCTGGACTCGGCGAAAAAGCGCCTATTAAAAATTTAGATGCCTTAATTGCTTTCAATAAATCAGATCCTATAGAGTTACAACACTATGGTCAAGAATACCTAATAATGGCGAATGAAAAAGAAGGCTTGGATTCTAAGACGTATAAAGAAACCTTACAAAATATGTTGGCAGGTAGCCAAAAGAATGGATTGGATAAAGTCTTACAAGAACATCAATTGGATGCCATCATCGCGCCGACTGGTGGACCTGCTTGGAAAACAGATTGGGCGAATGGTGATACTTTTCATATTGGCAGTTCTTCTCCTGCTGCTCGTGCAGGCTATCCGAATATTACGGTTCCAATGGGTTTTGTTGGGGCGCTTCCTGTGGGGCTTTCTTTTTTTGGGGCTGCTTGGAGTGAGCCGCAGTTGATTGAAATGGCGTATGCTTTTGAGCAGGGGACGATGGTGCGACGAGCGCCTGAGTTTTTGAGAGAATAGAAGAGTTTTTTTTATCAATATTAGTATTAAATGATTGGCTTGCGCCAATAAAATTTGAACGCAGAGACGCAGAGATGCAGAGTCATACAGGATGTAGCGCAGAGACGTAGAGTCATAAAGGATGCAAGATTAGCTCTGCATCTCCGCGTCTCTGCGTTCAATAAATTCAAATTGGCTTCAGCCAATTCTAAATAATTATTTTTTCTACGCTGCGGCTCTGGAGAAGTAAAGAAGTTTTTGGTAAATATTAGATGATTGGCTTGTGCCGATAAAACTTGAACGCAAAGGCGCAGAGATGCAGAGTCATACAGGATGTGGCGCAGAAACGTAGAATCATAAAGGATGTAAGATTAGCTCTGCATCTCCGCGTCTCTGCGTTCAATAAATTCAAATTGGCTTCAGCCAATTCTAAACAGTTATAATTTATTTCGCTGCGTCTCTGTATTCATAAGCACTCAATTATGGTCGAATAACCATTAACCGCTTAGTAGCTATCGACTTTCCTTTATCATCCACCAAGCTATATAAATAGGTTCCTTTTCGAAGCTTAGAAACATTCCATTTAATCGTTTTAAAGCCGCTCAATTGATAGGACTTTTCCATAACAGATACACCAAGGATATTGAAAATTTTCATAGTATACTGAGCAGGAGGCAAATTAGAAAACTCAAAACGCACCTCATTAATTGCAGGGTTGGGATAAGCATATATATCTGACTCTCCCGTAGTGTTACGCATGGTAGACGTAGGATCCGTAACGATATAATTAATAGCCGCTGCGTTGACTCCATCTGGTTTCATTGTGACCGTCGCAACAGGCATACTCGTTTCATTGCTATAGAAATGGTAAGATAGTTTGATTTGCTCTTTTGGAAAGCGAGCAGTGTAGATTTCATCCGTTATATCTCGCCAAGGGAAGCTACCTACTTTCACTTCCAATCTAGTTTTAATAGCCGTAATTCTTCGCTCCCGAAGTACCTCAAAAGAATTATCAGGTAAGACTAAATGCCCCCAGGCATCTATTTCTTGGCTTCTTTCAATCGAGCTTACAAAGCGGACAGAATCAGGCAAAATAGGAAGGGAATATAATAAGGTAATCGGTAGCTTATTCGCAGGTAATTCGCTCGTAAATCGACCACTTGTATTAGTTATATCGCCGTAAGCCATTGGTGTTTGTAAAGTAACATAAGCAGGATCATAAGTAGTCTGCATCTCTAAACCTAAACCGTAAGGATCTACTCCTTTAGTACCCACTAATTTTAATTGACTTTTATGTAGGTGGTAATAATTCTCTACACCCGATAAATCTTCGATTTTAATATCTGCCTCAGAAAATTGAAAATCACCTTTATATCGTGCTACTTTTTCTACTACTGTTTTTTTGGAAAAAGCAGATTGTAGGTCCATAAAATCCCAATCTTGTTGTCCTTTTTCTGAGAAGATAGCAATCCCTTCTGGTAAATTATCGCTTGCTAAAATAACGGTATCTCCTACTTTAGGGAGAATGTCATTATTGATGATTGGTTGTGCTTGTAAATTTGTATACGAGAAAGAGTAAAAGCAGATAATTAATAAAGTACTTACAAAATAGTTATTAGTGCATCTTAGTTTTAAACGAGCAACAGTGTTGTTCGTCTGAATTAAGGAAATGCTTACTAAATTGAAAATTTGTTGTAGTTCTTTATTCATCATTGTCATTCTAATTTATCTTTCAACGATTTTATCCAGCAACTTGTAAGACCTATTAGCAATCTGACAGCATAGCGATCTGACTTCTGATTTCTATTCTGTCTGGTATGAATTAGAATAGAGGCCGAATTCGTTTACAAACATTGAAATTTAGTTTTTTGTTAAACGAAATCCATCTCTATTCTCTGCTCTCGCTTCTCTATTCTTTCTTACCTATGCCCTAATTGCAACTGCACAAATTTCTGATATTCGCCGCTCTGATCAAATAATTGCTGATGCGTTCCCCGCTCTACAATTAAACCATCTTTTAATACAATAATCTCATCTGCATACTGAATGGTAGATAGACGATGTGCAATAATAATCGTTGTTCTATCTTGCATTACCCTTTGCAAAGCAGTTTGTACTAATTGTTCTGATTCTGAATCTAAGGCAGAAGTCGCCTCATCTAAAATCAGTATCGGTGGATTTCGCAAAATAGCTCTAGCAATCGTTAGTCGCTGTCGCTGTCCACCACTCAATTTCATTCCGTTATCGCCAATGTTACTTTGATAGGCATCAGGCATTTGGACTATAAAATTATGGGCATTTGCTGCTTGTGCAGCGTTTCTCACGTCTTTTTCCGATACCTCCGCTAAACCGAAAGCAATATTATTGAAAATCGTGTCATTAAACAATACTGGTTCTTGAGAAACTACCCCTATTTGGGTACGTAATGCTTGGAGAGAGATATTTTTGATGTTAATACCATCTATTTCTATTTCACCAGTAGAAGAATCATATAGTCTTAGTAATAAATCTACTAAAGTTGTCTTACCAGACCCCGATGATCCGACTATAGCAACTACCTTTCCTTTAGCTATTTCCAGATTAATCTGCTGCAAAGCCGGTCGTTCACTATTGGCATACTTAAAAGAAACAGCTTTAAAGGCTATTTTATGTTTAAAAGTATCCATTTTAACAGGATCTTTTATAGTGAAGATTCCTTGTTCTACACACAATATACGATCAATTCTTTCAACAGCCGCCATCCCTTTTTGAATATTATAAAAAGCAGCGGAAAAAGCTTTAGTGGGTTGGCTTACATTAAAAAATGCTAATAAGAATGCTAAAAAAGATTCTGCTCTTAATTCTCCAGAAAAAACTAAGCCCGATCCATACCATAATAAGAGCGCCACCATTGTAATCCCTAAAAATTCTGATAAGGGAGAAGACAAATCTCTTCGCCATAACAACTTGGTTAATAGGTCTCTATAATTATTATTTTCTTTTTCAAATTGTTTCGCTTGAAATTCTTCTGCCCCAAAGCTTTTGATAATACGCAATCCAGATAGGCTTTCTTCCAACTTGGAAATGATGTTCCCTAAGGTATCCTGCACCTTTGCAGACTTTCGTTTTAAAGTTTTACCAATTCCTCCTATAATCACTCCTGTAAAAATCATTAAGACAAAAACAAATAGCGTCAATGTAGGACTTACATATAACAAGAAAATCAAACTACCAATAATAACCAATGGTTCTCGAAAGACCGTCACTAGCACATTAAAGATACTCCATTCTATTTCCTGCACATCTGTGGACACTCGGGCAATCAAATCTCCTTTTCGTCTTTCTGTTAGCCAAGCCAGATCCATTGCCAACACTTTTTCAAATAATTGCTGTCGAATGTCTCTAACCATTCCATTTCGCACAGGCGCCATAAAAAACATGGATAAGTAACGAAATAAGTTTTTAAAAAAGAAAATAAAAATGATGCCTAGACAGACATAGATCAAGGTACCACTTTTTCCTTTTTCCGTTATCAAGGCGCTTAATTGAAAATTGGCATAATTCCGAATACCATCTAAATCCCACGAAAAAACAGGCTCATCTAAGATAGGTTGTTCTAAACCAAATAGAATTTGTAAGAAAGGAATGATCGCTGGAGCGCTCACTACCGTAAATACAGCCGTTAATACGTTGCATAGAATGCTTACTAGAATCAATTTCTTGTATTTACGGGCATATTGTAATAATCTCCAAAAACGCGTCATTAAATAGATTCTTAGTAAGTGTTTGAACAAAAATAAAGGACACAATAGATTGTTTTTAACCACATAGATACATAGGTCACATAGGTGTTATGCTCTATGTGGCCTATGTTACTATGTGGTTAAAATATTACGTTTAATTTTGTCCACGCACTTATTTGTGTTTTTCTGGACGGTTAGATCGCTTAGTAATGATATAAAAATAACTGTACATTCTTGACTGCTTCTTTTATCCCTATTTTCTCCTTTAAAATCAGTCATAGTATCAACAATACTCCCGCTTTTAAAGAAAAA
>JALZWC010001001.1 GCA_023300255.1 Saprospiraceae bacterium
GCTTCGTCCCTGTAGAATTTTACAGGGTCGAAGCTACGCTCCTTACATCTGTTTTCTATAAATATTTTTCTACAGACAGAGCCGAACCTGTCGTGCCGCCAGGCAGGAGCTACGCTCCTTTTTACGAGATTTACACTTGTGGGTAATCGTTAGACCTTTAGAGGTGTCCGACACGTAAGAACCAAATTTAAAGCTCCGTGCTTCTGTGTTCTTTATATCTCTCCTATAACTCAATACTTTCTCTTCATTCTCCGAAGCTCATCCAAGAGGCTTATATCTTGTTCATTCTTTAATAAGGCATGGGCATGTGGTGGCAGCGTCTCCTTTAAGTCAAAATTTTCTAAATCCCCTGACTGAATCTTTTCCATTAGCAAAAGCTTGAGCCAATCAATTAACTCACTAGTAGAAGGTTTTTTCTTTAAACCACGAATGTCTCTGACACCGTAAAAAATACTCATGGCATTACCGACTAATTCTTTTTCAATATCTGGAAAGTGTACATCAACAATTTGCTGCATCGTATCCTGCTCTGGAAAACGGATATAATGAAATAAACATCGTCTTAGAAAAGCATCAGGTAATTCTTTTTCATTATTAGAAGTAATAATAACAATCGGTCTGATTTTCGCTTTGACCGTCTTTTGAGTCTCATAAACAAAGAATTCCATTTTATCCAACTCCAATAACAGATCATTTGGAAATTCAATATCCGCTTTATCAATTTCATCAATGAGCAATACAACACTTTCTTTTGCCGTGAAAGCTTCCCACAATTTTCCTTTTTTAATATAATGCTCAATGTTGTCTACATTCTCTCCACCAAGCTGAGAATCTCTCAAACGAGAAACGGCGTCATATTCATACAAGCCCTGCTGTGCTAGAGTAGTGGATTTGATATGCCAAGTTATTAACGGTTTCTTTAATGCCTTTGCTATTTCATGTGCTAATAAAGTTTTTCCTGTTCCAGGTTCTCCTTTTACTAGCAAGGGCTTTTGAAGGTGAACAGCAGCATTTACGGCTATTTGTAATTCTCTGGGAGCAACATAGTTGGAGGTTCCTTTAAATTCCATTAATTATTAGTTTTATTTCTTGGGAACGGAAGATAAATTAATTCGACCGACTTATGCACCGCTCCTTGGGTTTATTGTGCTGATTATAACGTTTTGCGTTGTTACCTATTTTTTCACGCAGAAGCCGCTGAAAAACGCAGAATAGAACGACTTTTTTTGCGTGTTTTTGCGCTTTTTGCGTGAAATATACTGCCTTCACCGCAATCCGTTATTTTGAAGTAAATTGAAAGCTGCAATATATATATAATATACCTATTATTTAACGTCATTTGCAATTTCTTGGATGGCTACTACCAATCTATCCAAATCTCTTAGACTTGTATATACATTAGGGGTAATGCGGACACCATAAATATTATCTGTTTTGGAACTAGTCGTATGTATCTTGTACTTTTTATGTAAAAGTTGTGCTGTTTTTTCTGGCCTTTGTCCATCTATAGCTATCAAAGCGATAGCTCCCCCAAAATCTGGATGAAGCGAGGTTAATAATTGAACATTAGGTATGTCTTGAATTTGCTCTGCCCAATAGTTTTTTAAATAATGTAATCGCTTAAATTTTCTTTCACTGCCAATCATCCAATGGAAATCTATTGCATGTCCGATAGCTTGTTCTATGGCAAAAGAGCGCGTACCCAAATGCTCAAATTTTCGAATATTATCTTCTTCTGGATTAGGTGCGGCAAATAGTGGATAAAGGTTTTTAATTTTTTCTTTCTTAACGTATAATAACCCTGTGCCAAAAGGTGCCCCTAACCATTTATGAAGACTAGTCCCCCAATAATCACAATTTAAAGAAGGAATCGTATAAACTAGGTGTGCAAAAGTATGCGCAGCATCTACTATTACTTCAATTCCTCTCTTTTGTGCTTCTAAGGCAATTTCTGCTACTGGTAGAATTTGCCCATTCCAATTGAGTATATGAGTCAGGTGGACCACCTTAGTATTTTCTGTAAAAGAAGACACATATTGGTCAATTAAATCATTTTTATCTTCTGAGGGATAGTTGATACTTAACCATTTTAGCACGATACCATCTCTTGAAGCTCTTTGTATCCATGCATGTCTCATATTGGGATAATCCTGTTTAGATAGCACAACTTCATCTCCTTCCTTTAAGCGTAAACCGAATATCACGGTTTCCAATGCTTCAGATGTATTCCTATTAATCGCTAATTCCTCTGGAGAACAGCCTGCCAAAGTTGCTAGTTTAGCACGTAGTGGCTCTCGTCCTTGGTCCAGTGTCTGCCACATATGGAAGGAAGGTGCTTCATTACATAGCTGGTTATATCTTTCTACTGCATCCTGCACTACTTTTGGTTGGGGCGAAACGCCGCCATTATTTAAATTTAAGAGAGTAGGCGATACGGTATAAGCTTGCTTAATCAATTGCCAAAAATCTTCATCTGTAGCTAATCTTTCCGCAGACAAAAATTGCTTGTCATTTATTGCTTGTAGCAAATCTTTCCCTTGTAAAGATTGAAAAAAGGATAGAGGGGTGATTCCCAGACTCAAAGTTCTTAACTGTTGAAGGAAGCTTCTCCGATTTTTCATATTATATTTATTTGATAATAGGTACCTAAAATTCGACATGTTTATCAACGTAATTGATACTATTCGTGGTAAAAAGTGTCATCTACTTTTGTGGTTTGGATAAACTTGTCTAAAATTCCATTACGTTTCTCTTTTGGTAGCGTTAGGGACTGTATAATAAGGTATTTCTAAAATTGTAAGGTTAGCTAAAATACAAATGTAAGGAATGAAAAGAAAGGCTTGGTAAAAGGAGTATAGTATATAAATGAATAAAGGGGCAAACATTGCTGTCTGACCCCTCTACCTTTTATTTACCCCCCAATAAATAAAGTAGCAATATACATCCACTTTGCATGTATTGCTGTAGAGGAAAGAAAGTCTTGTGACAGATAATATTAGTATGACTTTTGATTGTATTATATAATTTTTTATATAAAAAAAAAGAACCTGTATAAGATATGGAATAATAATATTTTAAAGATTAAACTTTTATCTTATAGAGTATTTTTTTTGTTTTGGTGTGACGTGTTTACGGAAAAGAAAAAAGGTGATTTATTACACATTTGATTGAATTTTTAGAATATTTACTCTTCCTCAATCAATTTTAAACAACTTTTCATAGTGTTTTCCAGTCAAAATCTACTCCTAGAATAAGAACAAAGATCGCTGCGGTAAGAATGGGAGCTAT
>JALZWC010001002.1 GCA_023300255.1 Saprospiraceae bacterium
GCTGCCAACAAGTCTACATTTGCTTTTATTGCAAAGTACTTGTTTTTGGTTTATGAAAACGAACACTTCTAGTTAGCACGTCGCTACCTGACCCCCGACTTCTCGCTCCTGACACCTGAGTAGTTACTATTATTTCTATTCTGAATAAGGCAAATATCTTACTATTATCATTCTAAAACACTGCCAAACACAATTTAGTATACGAATTAAGAGGATTTTAACCATTTTATGAAAGTAGCAAAACATTAATAGCGAAGCCACTCAAAGAAATAAAAGGCATTCCAATAAGACTTTCAAAGAATTTTCGTAGAAAAATTTCTCAATATTACTAAAAGTTGTAATATTGCTTAATGGCATTAATACTACATATCGAAACAGCAACAGATTTAACTTCTGTTTGCATCAGTAAAGACACCACTGTACTTTCCATTAAAAATGGATCGGGCCCTATGAAGCATTCCCAAGAGCTAACCCTTCTAATTCAAGATAGTATGGAAGAGCTTGGTTTACCTTTTAAAGAATTGGATGCAGTATCGGTAAGTAAAGGACCTGGATCTTATACGGCCCTTCGAGTAGGGACTTCTGTAGCAAAAGGTATTTGCTATGCAGCTGATAAGCCGCTAATAGCTGTAGATACATTAGAAGCTTTAGCCTATACGACAGCACTTGAAGTAAAGGCAGATTTTTATTGTCCAATGATAGATGCAAGACGGAAAGAAGTCTATATGTCATTTTATAACAATAAGAACGCATGTTTAAAACCTTGCCAAGCACTGATTTTAGAAACGTCTACTTTTGCAAAATATGTGCAAGACGGGCAAAGAATTGCATTCTCTGGAAACGGAAGCGCCAAATATAAAGAAATGGCAAATCGACCAGAATTTCTATTTTTAGATATAAAATGCAGTGCGCTTCACTTAGTTCCCTTAGCTGAGCATGCCTATGAGAAAAAAAAGTTTGAATCAACAGCTTATTTTGAGCCTACTTATCTCAAGCCTCCAAATATAACGATCCCTAAAAAACGACTGTAGTATAAACTTCTAATGAAAGAAGGCTAAACTCCTCTAAATCAAACAATTGCTAATTATATTTATGTATAGCAAAAATTGTGTATTTGAGATTTTTTTTTTCTATTTTTGACTATTAATCAGAGGTATTATACCTTACGAACAATTTTAATGTGTTACTTTGGTATAGTATTTGGATTTGTCAGGGAAGAATATTTTTTTAATTTACTACAATAAGAAAACATAGTTATGAGAAAGCAGAAAAATGAATCTGTCGTACTGCAGAAGGGACCTGCCGATGACATTCAGTTGGATTACGCCGAGTTAAGAAAAGCTGTTTTAGTACTTAGAGCAATCAACCACAAGCTTCGCCAAAAGGTTATCGATTTATTGGAGGAGCACAACAGCATGACCGTTACAGACATCTACATTAAATTACGCCTAGAGCAATCAGTTGCATCACAGCACTTGGCTATCTTACGTCGAGCAGGAGTAGTGATCACAGAACGTCAAGGTAAATTTATCTATTATGCATTAGACAAGGATAGACTAGCTCAAATTTCAAGACTAGTAGAAGAACTGGCTATATAAGCAAAAAACAAACAACAATACTAAAAAAAATATATTCTACACTAGGATACACTATGTAAAATACCAGTTTTTCGATGTCAAAATCGTTGTTTACAATAAAAATGCTGTAAAATGTTTCATTTTACAGCATTTTTTTTATATTTTTTTTGAATTAATGGTTTAAAAATGCATATTTGCCTTAGAGTAAATAATTGTTTCAACTAAACCAAGAGTTCTATGAGAAAGGCTAGGGTAAATATTAATAAAGAGAAACTACAAACATCAGCTGAAATCTTGAGAGCATTGGCGCATCCACTGAGAATGAAAATCTTATACTTTATTGACCAAAATGGTACAATAAATGTTAATAAGATTTATAACACACTTAAGCTGGAGCAGTCAATCACATCTCAGCATTTAAGGATTTTAAGACTGGCAGGACTAGTAGAAACCCAGCGTGATGGAAAATTTATCCATTACAAAATTGAATACCCCAAAATTGCTAACGCCGTGAAAGCTATTAATAATTTTCTAGAAGAAGATGAAAAGTAGCTGATGCTTTCTTAAGCAATTTTAAAGGAGATAGATATTAATTATTTGTCTCCTTTACTTTTTTTCGCCTCCAAATACTTCCCTAAACTCTCCATCTCCTCATAAAAAGATTCGCCATACTTTCTAATTAAAGCATCCTTTAAAAACCGATACATGGGCAATTGCTCCTCTTTTCCTAGTTGACAAGCAGCCTTGCAAATATCCCATTTATCGTAATTAAGTGCTTCAAACGTTCCTGCTTCATTAGTGGAAACTCTAATTGGGTATAAATGGCAAGAAATAGGTTTTTTAAAATCTATTGCTCCAGCTTCATGAGCGGCTTCTATACCGCACTTAGCTTTTCCATCTTTGAGTGTCATATACACACAAGCACCATCAGGCAATAAACTAGTACCATATTCTTCAATATCGTCATAATACTGGTATTTACCGACTTCTTCTATTTTTTTGATTCCTAATGGACTCAAAAAAGGTTTGATGTCTTCGTGTATTTTGTCTAGTGTCACTAATTCCTCTTCCTCTAAAGGCGCACCGTAATCTCCTTTCCAACAACATGCTCCCTTGCAAGAGTTAAGATTGCATAGAAATTGAACCTCAAATATATCGTCACTTAATAATTTGTCTTGTATAATTATCATTTTGAATATTGTGCTTGTAATAGCGTATTGACTCTAAATATATTTCTCTACCGTACACTTTTGATTATTGAACGAATTTGTAGGGGCAATCCCTTGTGATTGCCCAAATTTGCCACAGAACTAGGGCAACCACAAGGGATTGCCCCTACAAGAATCCTCGATTTTATAAAAGTGTATGGTAGCGAAAAATATATTCATTGATTTTACTAACAACAGAAGAAGTAGTAAAAAGATTCCATTATTTTTGCAATGATCTTATCGTTTAAACAATCCCTATCGCTAATTATGGCGACAAGATATTAAAAAAGTACAGAATTAGTTTGTATTATAAGCTTTTGAAATCATACTAAAAATAGAATAGAGAGTAGAGAGCAGAGAATAGAGAAGTATTTCGTTTAAAATTAGACGAAAGTTCGTTGATTTTTAAACGAAATACGTCTCTATTCTCTACTCTCGCTTCTCTATTCTAAAAAGAGTAGTAAAATTATGAGTCAATTTGTCGTTTCTGCAAGAAAATACCGACCGCAACGCTTCGATGAAGTAGTTGGTCAAGAGCATGTGTCTAAGACGCTTAAGAATGCCCTGCAAAACGATCAACTAGCGCATGCATTTCTTTTTTGTGGACCAAGAGGAGTCGGAAAGACTACTTGTGCTAGAATTTTAGCGAAAGTATTGAATTGCGAGAATAGAACAGCCGATTTTGAAGCCTGTAATACCTGTAATTCTTGTACTGCTTTTAATGGCAGTGCTTCCTTCAATATTAATGAACTAGATGCCGCATCTAATAATAGCGTAGATCATATAAGAGCTTTAATAGAGCAGGTTCGGTTTCAACCTCAACAAGGACAGTATAAAATTTTTATTATAGATGAGGTACATATGCTATCTCAGCAAGCTTTTAATGCTTTTTTGAAGACCTTAGAAGAACCACCGCCTTATGCTATTTTCATTTTAGCAACTACGGAGAAGCATAAAATCATTCCTACCATTTTATCAAGATGTCAAATCTTTGATTTCAAACGCATTCAAATACCTAGAATTGTTAGTCACCTAGAGCATATTTGTAAAAGTGAGGACTTAAAGGCAGATAAAGAGGCTTTGCACATCATTGCCCAAAAAGCAGATGGGGCATTAAGAGATGCTTTATCTATTTTTGATAGGATGACAAGTTTTGCTGGCGGAGAGATTACTTATGATAGTGTCATTGAAAACCTTAATATCTTAGATTATGACTACTATTTTAGAGTAGTAGATGCTATGATAACAGAGGATGTTGCTAGTGTATTAATGATATTTGATGATATTTTTAAAAAAGGTTTTGATCCTGATATATTTATCAATGGTTTAGCAGAGCATTTAAGGAATCTGTTAGTTTGTAAGGATGCTAAAACACTTAGCTTATTGGCGATCAGTGATACTTTGAAGAAACGATATCAAGAACAAGCTTCCATTGTTCCTTCTAGTTTTATTTTGACGGCCTTGAGTATTGCTTCTGATTGTGATGTTCAATACAAAATGGCACGTCATAAACGCTTGCATGTGGAAATGGCCATTATCAAAATGACTTATATTGGTCGTGCAGTTGAATTAGCCAATAATCCGTCGGCTGTGGCAACAGGGGAAAAAAAAACACTTGAGCTAAATAGTAAGGCCATTTCAGCTCCCGTCTTGCCTAAAAACACGCCAAGCCCGAAAGAAGTAAAGCCTCCTTCGGATGTGGTTGATGTAGTAAATGTACAGCCTGTACAAGTAGCGCAACCAGAAAACATTCCTTCTACCTCAAAAGAAATTAAAGAAACTCCTCCTCCAATAACAAAGGATTCAGAACCTGTTCCTATTGCAAAAGAACCTGCTGTAGAGCCGATAAACTCAAAGGTAGAAGAACCAAAACCAGTATCAATGGCTACTAAGCCAGGCTCTTTAAAAAGGGTTCAAAGTTCCAAATTTGATATGGTTTCTTTAAAGGATTTATCGACTATAGAAGACGAGCCTACTATAGTAAATGTCAAGGCGTCAGAATTAGAATTAGAGCAGCTAACTAACTTTTGGGAAGAATATATCATGATGGTCGAATCGCCCTCTGCTCAAACTTCTTTTAGATCTGCAGATATTTCGATAAAAGATAAGCAAACTATATTGATCGAGGTAGGGTCTAAAATGGCTAAAAGTTTGATTCAGCAAGAGTCCAACTTAGTTCCTTATCTAAGAAAAGAGCTAAATATTCCCAAATTAGGTATGGAGATTCTTATTGACCAATCGAAAGCTAAGGAAATATTAGTCACTAAGAAAATCTTATCTACTAAAGAAAAATACGAAATGATGCGGGATAAAAATCCATTAGTGCAAGATTTGAGTGCTCGATTGGGGCTGAAATTTGATAATAGTTAGAAAAAGAAGTCAGCGGTCATAAATATTGGTTTGAAGTTACAAACCATAGCCGTCAGGCTAAAAAGAATCTGAATCTAGTCAAGTATTGGAAAAGTACTGTTTATCAGGTATTTAGATCATGGTGATAGGCTGTTCAGAATTACGGAGATATAGTAATTTTTTCCCTCGTAT
>JALZWC010001003.1 GCA_023300255.1 Saprospiraceae bacterium
AAAAGGAACCGTAGCCCAGCTATGCTTATTTTTTTAGCATTCCTTAGAAGAAAAAATGTCTAGCTTAAAACGACCAATTTATTCTTACACTTTGCCTAAATTGAAGGCCATCTTTTTGATAAGGCTACTTTGGCCAATTGTGAATTTCCATCGGCTACACCATGATAGTATAATATACATATATTTAAGCTTCTATCTCTAATAGCGGATGCATGGTGGGATGTAACAATAGGCGTGTCAAGGAATCTAGCAACAGTGAAGGTTTGTATTTTTTGTGTGTCAGAATCTACTTGAGGATGGATTATTTTTTGAAACAATAGACCAGCTACC
This sequence comes from Saprospiraceae bacterium, assembly GCA_023300255.1. Lineage (GTDB taxonomy): Bacteria > Bacteroidota > Bacteroidia > Chitinophagales > Saprospiraceae > JAFMDF01. The sequence goes on from JALZWC010001003.1 coordinate 331, forward strand.
CTGATACTTATTGCAAGTAAAAATATTGAAAACACTTTTAAACCCTTCCTTTTATTTTAAAACAAAGGTAATAAATTTTGGAGATAAGGAGTCAGGAAGCGACTCTCCCTGACTCCTGACTCCTACTTTAATTCAAATCTTCCGCTTCCACAGATTTAAGATAGGCATTTAATTGTTCCATCGGTTTAGTTATCGCTACTCTACCAGATCTAACAAACTCATATACCCCTAAAACTTCTAAATCTTTAAGTAAAGCATCTGTCTCGTTTTTATGTCCAGTTTTTTCTATAACAATATATTCTGGTTCAATATGTAAGACACGTGCATTATGCATTCGAATCAATTTCTCTACTCGATCTCCTTTTGCAAAAACCAAAGTAGGTACTTTGTATAAAGCTAATTCCTGATAAACTACATCGCTATTCTCATAATAAAAAGCCTTCAAAATATCTACTTGCTTTTCAAATTGAGCGACCAATTTCTTAACCATTACTTCTGTTACATTCACCACCACGATAAATCGAAAGATCCCAGGCATCGACGACTCCGAAGTATTTAAACTTTCTATATTAATATGCCGTCTTGTAAACACCGATACTACTCTACTTAATAATCCAACTTTATCTTCTGTGAATATGGAGATTGTATATTCCTTTTCCATGTTATTTTTTTTCACTTAAATAATTTCTAAGACTTGAGAAGTCTTTATTTTTCAACAAATGATTGTTACTTGAGTTTGACAAATCATACATCCATCAGGTTGTAAACTAACTGGGTTTATGATGTATGATTTAAAATTTATGATTTTGACAATGCCTGGCTTGGCAAATCATACTTCATATATCCATCACGCTTTGAACTAGCTAGATTTATGAAATATAATTTTAAGATTCATGATTTTGGCAATGCCTGGCTTGGCAAATCATACTTCATACATCAGAAATCATACATCATATATCCATCACGCTTTGAACTAGCTGGATTTATGATTTATGATGTATGAAATATGATGTATGATTTACTAAAATGACACACTCCTTACTCCAAACGTATGTCGCCGACTCCTGCCCCACTAGGCACCATAGGGAACACATTTTCTTCTTTTTGAACCTTAATATGTAAAAGATAAGGCCCATCATGTGCCAACATATCCTTCACCCCTTTCTTCAAATCTTTAGGGTTACTGATTGTTTTACCTTTTACTCCAAAGCCTTTGGCAATCATAACAAAATCAGGGTTTTCTAATTCTACCGAAGAGTATCGCCGGTCATAGAATAATTGTTGCCATTGACGCACCATTCCTAAAAAATTATTATCTAATAAAACGATTTTCACACCAACCTTCCATTGCGCACAAAGGCCCAGCTCTTGGATGGTCATTTGAAAACCGCCATCACCAATAAAGGCAACAACTTCTCGCTCAGGTTGTGCATATTTAGCACCAAAGGCAGCAGGCAATCCAAAGCCCATTGTTCCAGCACCACCAGAAGATACCCATTGATTGGTGCCTAAATAATCATAGTAACGAGCAGCAATCATTTGGTGCTGCCCTACATCAGTTGCAACAATAGCTAAACCTTTCGTTTGATCAGAAACCTCCTTTACTGCCTGTCCCATTTTAATTTCTCCATCATCAGATGCTCTACAATCTTTATCAATTACTTTCTTTTTTTCGATACGATCACATTCGTGAAATTCTGCAATCCATTTTGGATAAGTCTTTTCTATAACGTGTGGCATTAATGCCTCCAAAGCCATTTTCGCATCTGCATGTACCGCCACTTCTGCTGGTACATTTTTATTTATTTCTGAAGCATCGATTTCTATATGAATTACTCTAGCTTGCTTTGCATATTTATCTAGATTACCCGTTACCCGATCGTCAAATCGCATACCAATGGCAATCAATACATCACATTCATTCGTCAATAGATTTGGGCCATAATTACCATGCATTCCCAACATCCCCATATGTAAAGGATGGTCGTTCGGAATAGAACCTAAACCATGAATAGTTGCACCAATAGGAATCCCTGTTTTTTCTACAAAGTGTGTAAACACTTCTTGTGCCCCTGCTAACTGAATCCCATGTCCAGCTAGGATCAATGGTCTACGCGCATTATTAATTAATTCCGCAGCTTGGACAATAGCTGATTTATTGACCTTCGGCAAAGGATGATAACTTCTAATCTTAGTCATCTTTTCATAAGCAAACTTTATCATACCTGCCTGTGCATCCTTAGTAATATCTATCACTACTGGCCCCGGTCTCCCAGAGTTAGCTATATAAAAAGCCTTTGCAAAAACGCTAGGAATTTCTTCTGCTTTAGTAATCTGATAATTCCATTTTGTTATGGAAGTCGTACATCCAATTACATCTGTTTCTTGAAAAGCGTCAGACCCTAATACATGGCTAAAAACTTGTCCTGTAATACAGACCAATGGTGTAGAGTCCAGTAAAGCATCTGCAATACCAGTAACTAAATTCAAGGCACCAGGTCCAGAAGTAGCAATACAAGCTGCCGTTTCTCTAGTTACTCTTGCATGCCCTTCCGCAGCATGAATTGCTCCTTGCTCATGCCTTGCCAAGATATGCGTTAGTTGATCTTGGTAATCATACATCGCATTATAGACGGGCATAATCGCTCCACCAGGATAACCATATAGGGTTTTTATACCTTCTTCAATCAAGCATCGAACTACTGCTTCTGCTCCAGAGATGGTGTCTTTTTTTGAACGTTTTGATTTAGAGGCTCTTGCCTTCTTAGCACCGTCTGATTTTTGTCTTACCGCCATGTCTATTTTTTTATTAGAAAAGAGAGCAGAGAAGCGAGAATAGAGACGTATTTCGTTTAAACGAAATAAATCTCTGTTCTCTACGCTCTGTTATCTACTCTAAAATATCTATTTTTAAAATTCGTCTGTTACACAGCCCTCACTTGCAGAAGATACTGTTTTAGCATATTTTAATAAAATTCCGTTTTTTGCATTTAATGGTGGAGCTACCCACTTTGCTTTTCTCTTTGCAATTTCGGCATCCGATAAATCCACATTAATCGAATTAGAAACCGCATCTATCGTGATTTCGTCTCCATCTTCTAGTAAGCCTATCATTCCCCCTACTTGAGCTTCAGGTGTAATATGGCCCACGACAAAACCATGCGTTCCACCAGAGAAACGACCATCTGTGATCAAGGCAACACTGTTGCCCAGACTAGCTCCCATAATGGCAGCCGTAGGTTTCAGCATTTCAGGCATTCCTGGCGCACCTTGTGGTCCAGAATATCGAATCACAATGACTTCTCCCATTTTTACTTTACCTGCTGCAATAGCA
>JALZWC010001004.1 GCA_023300255.1 Saprospiraceae bacterium
ATGTACCTCGTATGTTTGTAGCGTGGTAAAAAATGTCAACATCTTATTGTGTTCTTTAGATTTAATATATATGTTCCCCCAATTCTTTACACACTCAAAATATACCTACCTAACATACTGCTACTAGCCATTCCCTACAATTTTCTTTACTTATTACCCCGAATCTGTTGATAAACGTATAAATTTGTCAATAGAAAGGAGTACAAATGCTTTTTCCAAGCCTTATAGTGGTGTAGGTGGATGTATAATTATAGTTTTGAAAACTATAAATTACTAATAAGACTACTCTATACGGCAACTTATTAAAGTATAATCTTTACAATCATATGGAAAAAAAATACACTGACTTCGATGCAATTAATTTTGCAGAGGATCCCTCTTTTGTCAGATGGATTCGCCATAAAACCCCTGATACTATAAAGTTTTGGGAGAAATGGCAGCAGGATCACCCGGAGAAACAAGCAATTGTAAAAGAGGCTATAGTATTAGTACAAGCAATTAATATCAAAGAAACGACTCCTTCTGAAGAGCGAATCAACCAATTGTGGAATAAAATTGATGCTGCCACATCAGAACAACAAGCGCCTATTAAAAAAGAAGCTACTGTAAAATCTTTGCGTCCAATGCGTTGGATCGCTTATGCGGCGGCAGCTTGTATAGCAGGTCTATTATTTTTTCAAGTATATAATCCTGCTACGATTGTACAAGTAGGTAATGGACAGCATTTGGCCTATCAACTTCCAGATCAATCTCAGATTGAATTAAATGCAGATTCAAAAATTACCTTTAAAACTAAGGATTGGTCAACGGAACGAATTGTTAACTTAGAAGGAGAAGCTTTTTTTGAAGTGGAAAAAGGGGCCTCGTTTAAAGTGATTACGGCAAATGGTACGGTAGAAGTGTTGGGAACAAGTTTCAATGTAAATGCAAGAAATGGAAACTTGATCGTTGATTGTAAAACAGGAAAGGTTCAAGTAACTGCAAAAGGAGATAAAGAAGTGTTAACGCCGGGAAAGGGCACTCAGTTAAATACTGCTAAAACGGAATTAGTTGATGTTTATGTTTCAGATATAATCCAACAAACAGGATGGAGAAATGGACAGTTTTATTTTGAAAATACTTCTTTGCAAACGGTTGTGCAAGAGTTAGAACGTCAATTCGATGTAATAATTAAAGTAGATCAAGGCTTGATCAATAAGATAGGTAATTACTCTTTTAAAGGTGATTTGACAGAAGCTTTAGAAGATGTAGCTTATCAATTAAATGCTACTTCAATTATTAATGGGAAAACAGTGGAATTGAAAAAAAGATAAACTGCAAAAGATACCCTCAAAAAGTTTAATTCTTACGAGTGTAAAACAATCTTGGGGCATTTTCCTAAAATTGATCGAATCACTTGTAGTGGTCCGATCAAGCTGTACGTCTCATCCGACCACTGGAACAGGCTGACCGCTAATGCGTTTTTCGTAACCACCAAATTTATTTGGTAGGTTTAAAATGCTAATAATCAATGTATTATATAGAGCCTGCCAAATAAATTTGGCGGCTACATATGATTCATAGCTATTAGCGGTCAGCCTGTGGAAGTGATCGGATGAGTTAATTAGCTGCCCCAAAATTGTTTTACACTCAATTCTTACCCTGATCAAGTATTAGGCAATTCAAATTAACAAGATAAAACGTCCAATTTATTAATTTGAATTGCCTAAAAGATTTGACTTTATTGTCAAGCCTTTTAGTATGTACCTGCAACTTAATATGTGTGCAACAATTATCGAAGAAATTAATAAATGAAACATATTTTTGTTTTGATATTTTGTTTAGGATTAGCGATTATGGGTTTCTGTCAGACGGAGACTTTGCTAATTAAGGAGACCTTTGATAATGTATCCATTGAAAATGTATTTAAAGTATTAAAAAAAAAATATGGTCTTAAAGTAGCATATGACTATCAAGATGTTGCAAACATTACTATTAGTAGACACTTAGAGGGAGAAACCTTAGAAAGTGCATTAGGATTAATTTTTTCAAATACAGGTTTAGAATATCAATTAAAGAATAATCGTTTACTCGTACGAAGTACGTCTTCCGAAATTTCTAAACAGACCTTACAAAAGAAAAAATATGATTTTAAAGGAACGATACGAGATGGCCAAACTAATGAACCCTTAGAATTTGCCACGGTCTCTATAGTTGGAGAAGACAAAGGAGTCGACTCAGATAGTGATGGACAATTTCGTTTAAGCCTTTTTACCCATAAAAAAGCAGGTCAATTAGTTGTTCAATATTTAGGTTACTTACCTCAGACGATTGATTGGACCGCTAACAATAATTTAAGAAAAATAAATATTGTTTTACAACCGAAACCACTAGATTTTGAAGAAGTAACTATTACCGATCGCTTACCTACTATAGGAGCAGAGCAGAGAGATGGGGCTATTCTATTGAATGCGGCTAAGCTTAATACACTTCCTTCTTTTGTTGGAGGATCGGATATGTTTAGAAGCATTCAATTATTGCCGGGTGTCAGTGCGGATGATGATTTATCCGCAGAGTTAAGAATTCGAGGAGGGAATGGGGACGAGAATATGGTGATTTTAGACGGGATTACTTTATATAAGGTAGATCATTATTTTGGTATTTTTAGTGCAATCAATAGTAGTCTAGTGAATCAAGTGAATGTGTATAAAAACGCCTTTCCTGTAGAGTATGGAGGAAGAACTTCAGGAGTAGTAGAATTCTCAACTAATGAAATAGAGCGATCAAAAATCGGAGGAGGAATAGAGGCTAATTTGTTGACTTCTAATGCCTACTTAGAATTGCCTTTATCTTCAAATACAAATATTTTATTAGGTGGAAGAATCACTAATAAAAATGTAGCAGATACGAAATTATTTAGTTTGTTAGATCAGAATATGCGGACTCCTACTAACTCAAATAACAATACTAATTTACCACCTCCTAATACCGTTTCAAGAAATTCTATCTTAGCATACGAACCAGATTTTAGTTTTTATGATTTTAATGTTAAATGGACTTGGAATATATTACCGACTACTCGCCTTATTGCCAGTTACTTCCAAGGATACGACGAGTTTAATTATGACTATACTCAACAATTTACAGTTGGTGCACCAGGAAGAAGACAGACTGGCAATGAAGAGACGTATGAAGAATTAGGGAGTTGGCGGAATAAAGGCGGAAGTATACAAGCTCAACATACTTGGGCAGAAAATTTACAGACTAATTTTACTGCTTCTTATTCGGGATATGAAGAAGATCAAACAATTAATACTTCTTTAGTTTCTGGAGAATTAAGAAGAGATCCAAGAACAGATAGTGTCTCTATTATTCCTAGAACACTAGACACTATTAAAAGAGTTAACAATAATTATAATGAGGTACACGGCTTGGATCTAAATTTTAAAAATGAATGGCATATTAGTGATCAACAAGAAGTGACTTTTGGCTATAATTTTATTAAAAATGAGGTGGCTTATGATTTAGGAGTTGATGAGAGACCTATTCTGACTGCCTCTCCTATTGCTGAACAACACGCTCTTTATGCACAATATAGACTTAAGCTATTAGACGATAAAATCCAGATAGGTATTGGCTTAAGAGTCACTAATTATTCCTTGCATGAAAAATTCTATTATTCTCCTAGATTGATGTTTAGTTATCAAGCATCAAAATCCTTTAGATTAAAGGCTTCTTGGAGTCAATACAATCAATTTTTAAGAAGGGCTTATTATGAAGATCGTTTTGGACGCAGTTATGAATTTTATGTGATGGCGGATAAAAAAGATTTTCCTGTTTCCAAATCTAAGAATTGGATGACGGGCTTCAATTATAGAAATGATTTCTTTGAATTAGATGTAGAATTATATAAAAAGAATACAACAGGAATTTTAGAATATGCACTACCTGAGATTGGTATTGATCCTGAAAGAAATAATATAATACCAGCTTATGAATTATTTAGTGGAGATAGATCGACCAAAGGAATAGATGTGTTATTGAAAAAAACGACAAAACAATATGCTGGTTGGATCGCCTATACCTTAAGTGAAACCACAAATAGTTTTGAGCAAATAAGAAGAGGCGAGCCTTACCCTTCTAGAGATGATCGGCGGCACCAATTAAAATTAGTTAATCAATATCGTTATAAACAATTTGATTTTTCTGCAACGTATATTTATAGTAGTGGTAAACCTTATACCGACTTTTCCCAATTCACAGAAAATTTAGCAGATAGAAGAGAAACGGATTTATTAAATAGTTACCTTGAAAGCTATCAACGAATTGATGTTGGCCTAAATTATCGTTTCAAATGGGGAAAAACGGAAGGAAAAATTGGACTATCCATCTTCAATCTCTTGAATAGAAAAAATGTAAAGTATCGCCAATTTGTTTTAGCGGTAAGAGATTTAGAGAATACAGGAAATGGACCCAATCGACCTTTAAATACGGTACTAGGAACAGAGTTACAAATGCTAAATCGAACGCCTAATATTAGTATGTCTTTGAAATTCTAGATGGGAGG
>JALZWC010001005.1 GCA_023300255.1 Saprospiraceae bacterium
TGCTCTGCAAGCTCATCCTCTAAGAAGTCCTGAAAAAAGAACCGTAGCCCAGCTATGCTTAGTTTTTCAGCCGCCCATCCGCTTTGCGGTTCAGGAGCTCACACTCCTTCATCTTAGAGTAAAAAATGACTAGCTTAAAACGACCAATTTATTCTCACTTTTTGCCTTACACTCATATCAAATTATTAGACTATCCGTTTTATTGCACATAATTGACTATTCTTCTATGAAATATTTTACTATGGCTTTAGTCTTGTATATATTCCTTCCTGTTTTTCATGTTACTTTTATTAGCAAGGATGATTAGAATTAGTTTATGCGTAATGCTCTTCTGTTTAAATTTAATATTGCTTTTAAATAGATTTTCATCAAACTGATAGTTATTTTTACTTTACAATAATTATATATATGAACCACCATAAGGAAATAGAAGAGTTAAAACAAGCTTTAGCGGTATCACCTGATAACCAATATCTCTTGAATATGCTCCTTAATAAAATGGAATCCTATCGAGAATATGATGATGAACTGGAAGGATTGCTGCAAAAAAAATTAAAGACGGATGTCCATAATTCGACGCTAAAAGAAAAGTTGATCAATCTCTATTTTCGGCAGGATAAGCGGTCTGTTTGTATTATTATTGCGGAAGAAATAGACCAATTGGATCAATTGCAATCGCATACGCAATGTAATATTGCGAAGTGTTATTTGCGAGAGGGAAATACCGGCGAAGCGAGAGAAATTTATCAATCCTTAGTCAACCAATATAAAGATTTTTCAGATGAAGAATTAGATCAAGCTTTTCGTTTGAATGCAGGCCCACAAGAAGAAGAAGAACTTAATGAGCAAGATGCTAAATTATTTTCTAAACCCAATATCAAGTTTAAAGATGTGGGTGGCATGGAGGGCATCAAAAGAGAGATTGATTTAAAGATCATCAAGCCTCTAGAGAATGCAGAACTATACGCTAGCTATGGTAAAAAAATTGGTGGCGGTATTCTCTTATATGGTCCTCCAGGCTGTGGGAAAACCTTCATAGCTAAAGCCACCGCAGGAGAAATAAATGCTAATTTTATAAATATCACACTCAATGATATATTGGACATGTGGATTGGGCAAAGTGAGAAAAATTTAACTAAATACTTTGATCTTGCCCGTCGAAAAAAACCTTGTGTACTCTTCTTTGATGAGGTAGATGCATTGGGGGCAAAGCGATCAGACATGCGACAATCCGCTGGTAAGAATATTATCAATCAATTCTTAGCGGAGATGGATGGTATAGAAGCAAATAACGATGGCTTATTGATTATTGGCGCTACCAATGCCCCTTGGCATTTGGACAGTGCTTTTTTGCGACCAGGTCGTTTTGATAGAATTATATTTGTACCACCACCTGATGAAAAAAGTAAAGAAGCTATTCTTCAATTAAAGCTTCAGGAAAAACCTCAAAAAAATATTGACTATCTTAAAGTCGCCAAAAAAGCTAAAGATTTTTCAGGAGCAGACCTCAATGCTATCATCGATATTGCAGTGGAAGAAATTATTGAAAAAGCTTTGGCAGGTGGTACACCAAAACCTATTGAAACCAATGATTTGTTAAAAGCGATCAAAAAGCATAGGGCTTCCACTACAGAATGGTTTACGACTGCTCGAAATTATGCTTTGTTTGCTAATAAGTCAGGTTTATACGACGACATCTTAAAATACATCAAATGACAGACTTAAAATTTCTTCAAAGGATTGAATTATTATTAAATCAATCTAGATATGAAGATGCCAAACGAGAACTGGAAACCTTCCTTAGCACTAATCCTACTGATTACTACGCTCGAAAAGCATATGTTATTACCCTATTGAATTGTGGAGAAAATGATCTAGCAAGAGAGCGATGCGAAGCTTTATTGGCAGAATATCCAGAAAGTACAGATACTCTGCATCTATCTATTGAAATTGATCTAGCAGATGAATACTATAATAAAGCGGAATCTAAAGTAGATTTATTGAAAGAAATGTCTGCGCTAGATGAAGATACTTTTTTACTAGAGGCCAAGGTCAAAATGGGGCAACGGAATTATGATAAGGCGCTACTAGCTACGAATCAAGCATTGGAATATGATGCCAACAATATAGAGGCACTCAATTTAAAAATTGCACTGGAAGGACAATTAGGGAAGCCTCATTCTGAAGATTCTATTAAACATGCATTAGAATTAAATCCAGAAGACCCGTATACTATTGCTAATCACGCCTACCAATTATTAAGAAACGGACAAGCAGAAGCTGCATTAGAAAGAGCAGCAGAAGCATTAGAAAAAGATCCCAATAATGCCTTTGCTCAGCAAGTAATGGCAGAAGCGCTGCGGTCTAAATTTTGGTTGTACCGGATGTTTTTTAATTACAGCCAATTCGTTTCAAGACTTACAGAAAAAGGGTCTTGGACATTCATTATTGGTATTTACATCGGCTATCGAATCATTCGTAATTTAGCAAGGCAGTATCCTATTTTGTTACCCTTAGTATACCTAATCGCTGGTTTATTTATTTTGAGTTGGTTAATTGAACCTATAGCTAATTTGTATTTATATTTTAATAAATATGGAAAATTGCTACTGGATAAAGATGATGCTAAAATGGCATTGAGCGCGGGTGCTGCATTAGGAATTGCACTAGTTAGTATTGGTTTATATTTTGGAATTGGTGGAGACTTATTTCTGAGTCTTGCGCTTGTGGCAGGACTATCTGCTATTCCTTTGAGTAGCTATCTTTCTCCTACGAAAAAGAGTAATCAACAGAAATTAACTTGGTTCACTTTTGGATTGATAGGAATCGGACTGCTTTCTCTTCTACCGAATTTGGGTGCTTTACTTATCGTATTTATGCTAGGCGTCTTTGCCTACCAGTGGGTGATCAATGGTATTTTGATTAAAGAAGGAGCTAGAGTAATTGATTAAGTGCTTGGACAAAATTAAACTAATATTTTAACCAGATATAGATCGTCCGCCATACTACTATACATAAGAAAAGAGCAGAGAATAGAGAGCAGAGAATAGAGATAAATTTCGCTTAAAAAATGACCAAATTTCGTTGTTTGTAAACGA
>JALZWC010001006.1 GCA_023300255.1 Saprospiraceae bacterium
GTCAAAAAACTAGTGCATAGCAGGGCTACGGACTCTTTTTTTTGCTTTCTAAGACTGGAAAAGGGCAAGCCAAGTTGAGACAGTTATTATTTCGTCATTTCTAAGGAATGCAGGTTCTAAAAAAAAACTCCGTACTTCTTATTATAATCCTTGGTTATTCACAATTAATTCTGCTAAATCATAAACCATTACATCGTCTTGTTTATCCTTAGCTTTCACTCCATCCTGCATCATGGTAATACAAAAGGGACAATTCGCAGCGATAATAGAAGCACCTGTGTCTAAAGCTTCTTCTGCACGTTCCATATTGATTCGCTTATCACCAGGTTCATCTTCTTTAAACATTTGTGCGCCTCCTGCACCACAGCAAAGGCCATTCGTCTTGCAGCGTTTCATTTCTACTAGGTCATTATCTAATGCTTCTAGTATTTTTCTAGGAGCTTCATATACGCCATTCACTCTACCTACATAACAAGAATCATGGTAAGTGATTTTTTTACCTGCGAACGCGCCCCCTTCTTTCATTTTTATTTTACCAGTATCAATTAACTCTTGCAAGTATTGAGAATGGTGCGTTACTTCATAATTACCACCCAATGCAGGATAGTCATTCTTTAAAGTATTAAAACAATGAGGACAAGCCGTTACAATCTTCTTAACCTTATACATATTTAAGGTCTCGATATTTTGTAATGCTGCCATTTGGAAGATAAATTCATTCCCTGCTCGTCTAGCTGGATCTCCTGTACAACTTTCTTCGTTTCCTAGAATAGCAAAGTTGATTCCTACTTCATTTAATATTTTGCTAAAAGCAACGGTTACCTTTTGTGCCCTTGCATCAAAGCTACCAGCACAGCCGACCCAGAATAAAATATCTGGTTCTTTGCCTTCTGATGCCATCATGGCCATGGTTGGAATATGAAGTGGTTTTGACATATTTTTTTATTGTTGAGTTTACTTTAAAAATACATAAAATTAAACACATAGGCACATAGGTCACATAGCTAAGAGTATAAAATAAAGGTATAAAAAATAATTTTAAATTTTTTATACATGCTATGTGATCTATGTGCCTATGTGTTTCAAAAAATATGTTTTTAGAGTAGGCTTATTATTAGAGTATAATCTGCAAAGCACAATATAGGGAAAAAGCAATAAACTACTACACCTTTTCAGAAGTCAGAAGTCAGATCGTTCTTTCAGGACTGTCAGGTATCAGACGTAAAATGTTGACAATGTGATGCTTTTAAGAGTTGTTAGCAATCTGACAGCGTAGCAATCTGACTTCTGACATCTAAATGTCTAGTAGTTCAATAAACTACCTACGACTATAATTAGGTGCTTCCTTAGTAATCGTAATATTATGTGGATGACTCTCTCTATACCCTGCATTTGTAATTTTAACAAATCGAGCAGTTTGTAGTTCATCGATGGTATTCGAACCGCAGTACCCCATTCCTGCACGTAATCCCCCAACATATTGTACCATGACTTCTGCCAGCGTTCCTTTGTAAGGAATTCTACCTTCAATACCTTCTGGTACTAGTTTTTTAATATCATCTTCTACATCTTGGAAATATCGATCTTTAGAGCCTTTTTGCATCGCTCCTAAAGAACCCATTCCTCGATAGATCTTGAATTTTCTACCTTCGAAAATAACCGTCTCGCCTGGTGCTTCATCTACCCCTGCAAATAAAGACCCTGCCATAATCGTACTTGCTCCAGCGGCAATAGCTTTGACAATATCTCCTGTATAACGAATACCGCCATCTCCGATAACTGGAACACCTGTGCCTTTGATGGCAGATGCTGCTTGATAGATAGCTGATAATTGAGGGACACCTACCCCTGCTACAATTCGAGTCGTACAGATACTACCAGGCCCTACGCCCACTTTTACTCCATCTACACCTGCTTTTACTAAGGCCATTGCGCCTTCGCCTGTAGCTACATTGCCTCCGATTATTTGTAAATCAGGAAAATGACTTTTAGCTTTTTTGACGGCATCTAATACGCCTTGAGAATGACCATGTGCAGTATCTATGCAAACTACATCAACACTTACATCTACCAAAGCTTGGAGTCGTTCTATCATGTCGTTCGTTACGCCAACAGCTGCTCCGACAACTAACCGCCCAAAGGAATCTTTACAAGAGTGTGGATAGTCCTGTACTTTCATAATATCCTTATAGGTAATTAAACCGACTAAGATGTTATTATCATCAACTACTGGTAGTTTTTCGATTTTATGCTTTTGTAGAATTTGTTTAGCTTGTTCTAAGGTGGTACCAGCAGGTGCGGTTACCAAGTTTTTTGTGGTCATCAAATCCAAAACAGATTGACCATAATCGACCTCAAAACGAAGATCTCTGTTTGTTAGAATCCCTATCAGTTTATTATTTTCGTCAATAATAGGAATGCCACCGATGCTATGTGTACGCATTAATGCTTGAGCCTCTCCGACTGTTGCTCCTTTTTTCAAAGTAACAGGATCTATAATCATCCCACTTTCAGATCGTTTTACGCTACGGACCTGCTCTGCTTGTTGGGCAATCGTCATATTCTTATGAATAATTCCGATACCTCCTTGTCGAGCTAAAGCAATAGCTAACTTCATATCTGTTACCGTATCCATCGCTGCGGATACAACCGGTATATTCAATCGAATTTTTCTCGTGAGTTGCGTACTTATGTTGACTTCTCTTGGTAAAACTTGAGAGTAGGCAGGGACTAGTAAAACATCATCAAAGGTTAATGCTTCTCCTAGAAATTTTTCGGTTGGTGTTTTTAGTACTTCCATGCGCAAAAGTATATTATTTTGAAAAATCGGACAGGGATTTTTAAGAAATTTTCAAATAAAATTATTATTCTCCTTTTCTTTGAGACAATTTTGTAGAAGTCAGAGATTGAAAACTAGACCCTTTTACTGTCAGAAGTCACATCATTTCACTGTCAGAAGTGAGATTTATGACCTTGACTACTAGATTTTGACAGCATAGCGATCTGACAGACTTCTTTATTCTCTATTAACTTGAAAAAATAAACTATGTTCACGGAAGAATATTTTATGAGGCAGGCTTACAAAGAAGCGGAGAAAGCTTTTGAGGAAGGAGAAGTACCTGTAGGAGCAATTATCGTCAGTGATAATCAAATTATAGCCAAAGCACATAATCAAACGGAGTTATTAAAGGATGTAACAGCTCATGCGGAAATTATTGCAATTACTGCTGCATCAGATTATTTGGGGACTAAATATTTATCTGAATGTACAATGTATGTTACATTGGAGCCTTGTATTATGTGCGCAGGCGCTCTTTATTGGGCACAATTAGATAAACTAGTGTTTGGTGCTAGTGATGAGAAAAAAGGTTTCTTTAGATATGGACGAGAATTATTACACCCTAAAACAACTGTTTTACAAGGTGCACTAGAATCTGAATGCAGTGCTTTGTTAAAATCATTTTTTGCGGCTCGAAGATGAGATTTTTTATGATGAAGGGATCAAGAAATAAATGGCTACCCGTTTAATGTTGGTCAAGATGGCAGAAATTTTCAAAATGGCTGTCATCTACACTGCTAAAAATCAATGAAGGCTACCCGTCTAACGTTGGTCATTTATTAAAAAAAAGACATAAATACTTTTAAACGAAATTTCGTTGCTTTCTAGCAAATCGTCAGGAGCTCCCCCCGCCCCCCTCTTAAAAAGAGGGGGAGTCGTCTGCGAAGGGAGATCTTCAATCGTAGACGACCCCCTCCCTTTTTAAGGGAGGGTTGGGGAGGGGCCCCTGCGAGGGCTGAACAGTAGTGAATAATGTTAGACGGGTAGCCCTTTTCATATCTCAAAAATTGAAGGATCGATCATGAAGTTTTTAAACTGATGAATATTTATTAGGGCAATTACTTTTTTACATCTATAAAATCAGTTTTGTAATCCAATTTTTATAATATATATTGCCCAGATGAAATTAGATAGGCTTACTAGAATAGATAGTCCTGATGAAGTACAGAATAAGATAATATCTAGCATAAGGGATTTAATCAATTATAAAAATTTAGAACCAGGAGACAAACTGCCTTCAGAAAGGGTATTGTCTGAAAAGTTTAGTGTAAGCAGAAGGAGTGTTAGGGAGGCTATTGAAAAATTAGAATACTATGAGCTGGTAAAATCAATTCCCCAATCTGGAACCTTTATAGCCAATATAGGACAAATTGCTTTGAATGGTATTATAAATGATATTTTAAGATTAAAAAAGCATGATTTTAAATCTGTGGTAGAGACTAGGATATTGTTAGAATTAAAAGCAGTTGAATTGGCAGCTGAAAGAAGAACAAAAGAAGATTTGGAATTAATTGAAGCTACACTTAACAACTACAAAGAAAAGATTTTAAATAGAGAAGACGCCTTGCAAGAAGATATGTTGTTCCATTTAGCGATAGCAAGAGCTAGTGGTAATAGTACCATGAACGCATTAATGTTGCAGATTACACCGAAGATTATTTCGGTTTTTGAACATAATCGTGTTTGCAATGAAGATGAATTTCTTTTAGAACTTCAGCGGCATATAGATATTTATGAGGCTATTAAAAGCAAAGATGTAGAGAAGGCTATTGAAGGCATGGAGATACATTTTGAAATGCTAATTGAATTTTGTAATAATTTTAAAGAAAATGAAAAAGGGTAAAAGATAAGATAATAAGCTTTTAATTTTTTAAAGAAATTGCACTAGTAAAGCGTAATAGTTGAAATAGATTATGCCATAAAAATATTTCCTCTCCTATTTAGGTTAACTATAATACAATAAGAAATCTTTGTCCACGGCTATATAAGTAAATAGAACAAAATAACTTACCCCATTAAGCTTGTTCTTTGTAGGTCTAAAAAACAAAAAAAAGGAGTCCGTACCAAGGGTATCCTACTTGGCGGCCTGTCTAGCTAGCCAGATAGACTCGACAGGTGCATTAATTTTTTAGCCGAAAGAATAATTGCGCTTTCTGGAGTAATTTATTTAATTCTCTTCATTAAGCTTGTACAATTTGTGAAAGTCGAATTTACGTTCGACGGTAATAAAGTTCTGAGCATCAATGCCGGCAAATGTAAATTAATCTATCCTTAAAAAGAGTACTGCCCAAAGTTAGACAGGTAGTCTTGTCCATATTTTAAATCTTATAGTGTCGTTTAAAAGCAAAAAGATTAGTTTCTTGTTACGACGGAGGCTCGTCCATTCTTTGATTATTTAGGCAAAAAGTGAGAATAAATTGGTCGTTTTAAGCTAGTCATTTTTTACTCTAAGATGAAGGAGTGTAAGCTCCTGAACCGCAAAGCGGATGGGCG
>JALZWC010001007.1 GCA_023300255.1 Saprospiraceae bacterium
GATTAAGAATTCTTAATCAACTTCAATATTAAACCCTTCTAGATCGTCAGCTGAAAAAGTAATAATTAGAGGTAGCACAGGTGTCGGACACTTTGAAAGTGTAGACAGACACCTAATATTTATTACCTTTTTAACAGTTGATCTATTCATAAAATTTAAGTCATGAAATTCAGTCAATTAGCAATAAGAAGTTTATATATACTGCTGTTCGCTACATTGGTCTATTCTTGTGCAACAAATCCAGTATCAGGAAAGAAAGAGATTTCTTTTATGTCGGAAGAGAAAGAATTAGCATTGGGCAAGCAATATGACCCTAGCATTGTAGCAAGTTTTGGCCTTTATGAAGATGATAAATTACAAGCATTCATTAATGAAAAAGGAATGGAGATGGCGAAAATTTCTCATCGTCCTCACTTGCCTTTTGAATTTAAAATATTGGACTCTCCAGTGATCAATGCATTTGCAGTGCCTGGTGGTTATGTATATTTTACAAGAGGTATCCTAGCTCATTTTAACAATGAAGCAGAATTTGCAGGTGTACTTGGTCATGAAATTGGACACGTTACCGCAAAGCATGCTGCTAGATCTCAAACTAAACAAATATTTACGCAGGTGGGTTTTATGGCAGGCATGATTCTTTCTCCAGCAGTTAGAGAACTGGCGGAGCCATTGTCTCAAGGAATGCAGTTTCTAATGTTGAAAAATAGTAGAGATCATGAGAGTGAGTCTGATAAACTAGGCGTTGAGTATTCTACTACAGTAGGCTATGATGCACACCATATGGCAAACTTTTTCAATACTTTGAAAAGAAAGCAAACAGAAGCTGGTGTAGCTATTCCTGAATTCCAATCTACCCACCCTGATCCAGGTAATCGCTTTAATAGAGTCCACGCTATGGCAGAGGAAAGACAGGCAGCAGAAGGGGGAACATATAGCATCAATAGAGATGAATATTTAAGAATGATTGATGGGCTAATCTACGGAGACGATCCACAACAAGGCTACGTAGAAGATGATTTTTTCTACCACCCTGGACTTAAATTTAAATTCCCAATACCTCGTGATTGGAGAACGGCTAACTCTCCTGAGCAGTTCCAGATGGCTGATAAAGATGGGAAGGCGATGATGGTTTTATTGCCTAGTCAAAGTAAAACAGCTCAAGAGGCAGCGCAAGCTTTTAGTGAAAAACAAAAATTAACCGTTGTTAATAGTAAACCTACAACAGTTAATGGTCTACGAGCTTATACTCAAGTTGCAGAACCAGCGCCAGCACAAGCACAACAAGGACAGCAGCAGCAAAAAACTAGAATTCTTTCTTACTTTATAGAATACAATGGTTTGATTTTTGAAATCCACGGAGTAACAGAAACAGCCAATTATGCAAATCTAGAGCGGACTTTCTTGTATACGATGCAAGGATTTAAGGTACTAAGTGATCCTTCTAAAATTAACAGACAGCCAGATAGAATAAAAGTGGTGAGTGTTCAAAGAGCAGGTACACTTTCTAGTGTATTACAATCTTATAAGATGCCGAATGATAAAATGGCTGAGTTATCTTTAATTAATGGTATGCAGTTGAATGACCAAGTAAAGAGTGGTTCATTAATTAAAGTAGTAGAGTATGACTATATAAATAGAGGCGGTGCTATAAATCCCCCTGCTAATAACAGAAGTAATCAGCAACAACAACCTGCGCCTACTAATCCAGTTCCAACGAATACGAACACAAATACACAACCAGCTCCATCGAGTGATCAAGGCCATTTACCGCCACCACCGAGAGCTAGTACTCCAAGTAGCACAACGACTACCCCACAAGCTCCAGTTAATCCTACTCCAACAGGTACAAAAAAATTACCTGGTAAGGTTAAAAAGAAGAATTAGGCTTGATTTTTGTTATATATAAACTGTAAATAATCTAGGCAGTAATCTCTATTACTGCCTAGATTTCACACCTTTCTAATAATTCCATCCATTTTACAAGTTCTGACCCAGAACGCTTTCATTCAAATCCTATCTTGTATTAATAAAAGTCTCCATTGTATGTTAGACCTTAATAGTCGTCCTTAAAAACAAATAAAGGCTTTATGAACTATGTACAGACAGAAACACCCAATCCCTCTAATTGGCAAACATCTTTGCTGTTTGCCTTACTATTACACGCTCTATTAATAGGGGGCTTGTATTATTTAAACTCGGAGAATTCAAGTGCTATTATCTCTACCCCATTAACAGATTGGTTAGGATATAGTGCAGAGATTGCTCCATTAGATCCATGAACTTAGGCGTAGTTTAAAAGGAATGTGATTTCTTAAGCAAACGACGCTAATATTTGCTCCGCATGTGTTTTCGTTTTCACTTTAGTAAACACTTTGGCGATCTTTCCATCCTCATCGATAATAAAGGTTGTACGGTGTACTCCATCGTATTCTTTACCCATAAATTTCTTGAGCCCCCATATACCGTATGCCTTAATCGTACTAAGTTCGGTATCCGCTAGTAACGGAAATGGAAATTCGAATTTGTCGACAAATTTCTGATGCTTTTTGGCGCTATCTGGGCTCACCCCTAATAGTTCATATCCTTGTTTTTGAAGTACAGAAAAATGGTCTCTCAAATTACAGGCCGCTGCCGTACATCCTGGTGTGTTATCTTTTGGATAAAAGAATAAAATTAATTTTTTCCCTCTATAGTCAGTTAAGTTGACAGTAGCTTCTGTTTCTGTAATACCTGTAAAATCAGGTGCTACATCTCCTTCTTTTAAATGCGTCATTAATGTTTGTTTGTTTTTGAAAATGTAAGCTATTTATGCTCCGAATGGGATAAAAAATGATTATGAATTCTTTATCGGACAGCGTAGCCATCCGATGAGGTAATAAGGTTTATCAAAGAATCATTTTATTATTTCATGCAAAGTATAGACTAACTCTACTATAAAATAAACAGTATTCAATAGGCATTGTTCATAGCAAGTTTTTGCGTTTCAGGAAACAGTTTTTGATAAGCAATCAATCTAGCTTCAATCGCTTCTATTGAAGGGAATTGTGCCCCTTCTTCCTCTACGATAAAAGAAGCTACTGTATGCGCATAAGAAGCTGCTAAAGCAATATTTTGCTGCTTACCATATGCTACCACAAAAGCTGCTGCAAAAACGTCTCCTGCACCTGTAGGATCAACTTCTTGAACAGGGTAGGCAGGAAAATCATATTGTTTATTTTCATAAAAAACAGAAGCTCCATTCGCTCCTCTTGTCATCACTACTATCTCTACTTTATTTGTAATAATAGGTAGTACTTTTTCAATGTTAGGAATATCCGCATCACTAAACAAAACAATATCAATAGTATTCAATAAGTCCCAGTCCATTGTCTTAGGACTAATTTTACCTTTAGTATCCCATTGCCGCAACCAACCTTGTATCGTTGCCGCTTTTAATGCATTTGGAAATGCCGTCAGTAAAGAAGGTGCCACTTCATTTGCTATTAAGCAAAATTTAACAATCGGTGTTTTTTTCCATGCCTCAGGAATATCTTTAGCTTCAATTGTATTGGCTCTATCATACAAGTATTGTGTTCGAATACCTTCTTTGTAAATATTATGAAATACGGTTGTTTTAAGTGCTGGCTTATTATAAACTTTTATATCTTCTTTTTGAAAAGTATCAAAAAATAAAAAGTCCTTCCCTACACTTGTCAATACAGCAGTATGTTGCCCTAATCTACTAGCTGCTAAACTACAATAAGAGGCTGTGCCTCCTAGTAAATAACCTTCTCCTTTAACATCATGGCAAAAAAAGCCAATACAAAGGAAATCTGGAATATCGTTCATTATAAGTCTATTGAATTGGTTTGATCATTCGTCTTTCTTGTTCTTTATATTCCACTGTCCAGTTGGAGTTTTGAACCATAAATTGAATCATTTCTAAAGCTTGATTGCCTTGTTGCTCAGCAGATTTCAACAAATCACTTTCTGCTGCTTTGTCTACTATATATTGTTTGGCCTTTGCATTAATTTTATTATAATCATCTTTCGTGAACGCATTAAAAGTCCCTGCTGTTAAATCATAATAATCGAGGTCATGTTCTATAGATAATATTTTAGGTTTGGATAATTCACTGATAACTATTTTCTTCTCCTCTGGAAATGCTTCGATACTTAGTTGATCTAAATCATATCCTGCTAATACTTTTGCTTTTACCCTTACCAAAGCTTTTTTTCTAAAAGGACTAAAATCATAGCCCCAATAATCTTCATAATCATACACTTCTGAGAAGTGTCCTTCTACGGTAACTACTTGGTAAACTTTCTTAATCTTTTCTAATAGCACTTGTGATTGCTCCTTTACTTTTATGGTTTGCCATTCGTAATACTTTTTTGTCAAGAGTGCTCCTCCTAAAAAGAAAAATAGTAATAAAATAGCTATGATTATTTTTTTAGTCATGATCTTTTTTTAGAGGTCAGAGGTCAGATCGCTACGCTGTCAGATCGCCTCTTGTCTGGCGGCCCGACCTATGGTATCTACTTAAGTATAGAGCAACGGTGCCGAGGCTACGCCCCTTAAACACCTACTACATAGGACAATTTTACTATAGACGGTGCCGAACCTGTCGTGCCGCCTATGGTATATACATATCTTTTCGCAGCTAAAGAAAATACGGTGACGAAGCTACGCTCCTTATAAGTTCTGTCCTAATATTTATTGCTATAGACGGTGTCAGGGCGATGCCCTTTTGTAAGACTTAGGAGCTTTAGCTCCTGCCTGGCGGCACGACAGGTTCG
>JALZWC010001008.1 GCA_023300255.1 Saprospiraceae bacterium
ACCATAGCCCAGCTATGCTTAGTTTTTTAGCATTCCTTAGAAGAAAAAATGTCTAGCTTTAAACGACCAATTTATTCTTACACTTTGCCTAAAATAGATAACCGATCCATTGTAAAACAACGATTGCTATCTTAAATTAAGCATTTTATTAGTGGCCAACTTATTTTTATTGATTTTCTCTAAACTCGGTAAGTCTGAAATCAGACTTTAAATTAAGGATGACGTTATATGGAGTAAAAACGTCGATGTTAAATTGATTAACTCTATTGGAAAGGAAATCAAGACACTTATAAACTAGTGCTTGATTGTAAGACATTGTCAAATTTAAGAAAAATTCTATGTCATACTTAGCACCAACTGCTTCTTTTGTGACAGTCAAAAAAGAAAAAACATATTATTTAATGTTTTTTATCTAGCAAAAAAATCCCCTAATACTAACTTCCTTATTTTGTAATTAACAGCATTAGATATACTTCAACTTATTCACTACCTTAGCTTCTATATATTCAAAATAACAGTGTTGTATTAAAAAACTCCCCTAAATAATAAACAGCTAATTAAAATTAATTAAATCAGCTACGCCAATTCTAAATTATTAAGTATGAAAAAACATTATTTACTGACACTTTTCTTTTTGTTAGTAATCTGTATTAGGTCTTTTGCTCAAGAAGCTTTATCACCTATTACTAAAACTATTGCAATAAAAGATGTCCATATCGTCCAAAAACCAGGGCAAATAATTGAATTAGGTACACTCATTATTAAGAATGGGTTAATCCAAGCAGTAGGAAAAGGAACACCAATTCCTGCAAACGCTAAGATTTTAGAAGCAGACTCCATGTATGTGTATGCCGGATTCATTGATGGTATTTCTCATACAGGCATTAGTAAACCAGAAGTTAAAAAAGAAGGGAATAATAGTAGAGGTCGACGAGAAAAAGACGCTGCCAATCCTAGCTATAAAAAAGCAGGAATACAACCACATTTACAGGTTAGAGATTTATTGAATCCAAAAGATAAATCTATAACAGATATGAGAAAGCTTGGTTATACAGCAGCTCATGTTGTTCCAAGAGGTAAAATGCTACCAGGAGGTGGTTCTTTATTATTACTAAATGGTACGACTCCTGATGATTTTATTTATTCGGACAATACTGCACTTTATGCCCAACTCGAAGGTGCAGGCAATGTATACCCTGCTACGTTAATAGCGGTCATGTCTAAATTTAGAGAGCTATATACACAAGCCAATCAAGCTAAAGCTAATGAAAAAAGTTATCAACTAAATCCTATAGGAAGAAATAGACCATCCAAAGATCGAATATTACAAGCTTTTTATCCTGTTATTGACAAATCGCAATCTGTATTTTTTAAAGCACCTGCTGTAAAAGATATACATCGAGTCTTTACTTTACAAAAAGAATTGAATTTTCCTTTAGTTTTAGTAGGTGTAAAGCAAGGTTGGCATCTAGCAGATAAAATTAAAAAGACTGGAACTCCTGTTTTATTATCCTTAGACTTACCAAAAGATCCTGCCAAAAAAGCAAAGGCAAAAAAAGGAAAAGATAAGGATGAAGATAAAATAGAAGAAAAGAAAGAAGCGTCTACAAAAAAAGAAAAAGTAGCAGCTAATAAAAAAGAAAAAGCCTTAACGCCTTTCCAAGTAAAACAGCAAGCAGCATTAAAACAATACAACGCTCAAGCAGCTTTTTTCCAAGATAAAAATATACCTTTTGGTTTTACTTCTATTGATACCAAAGTAGCAAGCATCCGGCCGAATCTTAGAAAAATGATAGCGAATGGCTTAACGGAAGAAACAGCACTGGCTGCACTTACAACTATTCCAGCTAAACAATTAGGGGTTTCTAAAACGATGGGTACACTAGAAAAAGGAAAATTGGCCAACTTAGTTATTAGCGACAAACCATATTTTGAAGAAAAGTCTAATGTCCGCTTTGTCATTATTGAAGGAAAAGTATTTGAATATGAAGTAAAGAAGAAGAAAAAATCAAGTAGCTCAGAAACAGCAAATGTAGTCGGTACTTGGAATTATGAAATTAGTATTCCTGGTAATTCAGCAAGTGGCGTATTGGTCTTAAAAAATAATGATGGAAATATTACAGGAACAATTACGAATGAAATGGCAGATGGAGTTGAAGATATCCAAGAGGCAACGCTCGACGGAAATGAATTAACTTTCTTTGTACCCGTTGATGATACAGGTTCCACTAAAGCTTCTTTGACCCTAACAATTGAGGAGGACTCCATCGAAGGGAGTATTACGATTCCTGAAATGGGCAGTTTCGATGTAGAAGGGGAACGTGTGCCTGAATAATATCAATACAGAACAGAGAATAGAGAATCGAGAGTAGAGACCTGTTTCGTTCGCAAACAATGAAATTTGGTCATTTTTTAAACGGGACTAGTCTCTATTCTCTGCTCTCTACTCTCTGTTCTCAAAAAATAACAATCATGAAAAATAATATACTTTTCTTCCTTTGTCTCTGCTTAGCCTTCATGGGTACCGCACAGACAACAGGAAGTATTCTAATAAAAAACGGTACTGTTCTAACGATCACTAATGGTACCTTATCAGAAACAGATGTACTCATAGAAAATGGCAAAATCAAAAAGATTGGCAAAGATCTAAGTACCGATTCTGATACAGAAACAATAGATGCAACGGGACTATTTGTCATGCCCGGTATTATAGATGCACATTCACATATCGGATTGGATGTCGTCAATGAAGCAACCTCTCCTAGTACAGCAGAAGTATGGGTAGGCGATGCCTTAGATCCATT
>JALZWC010001009.1 GCA_023300255.1 Saprospiraceae bacterium
AGAAGTTACGGAGCTATTGTATGGGCAATCCCTTGTGGTTGCCCTACCTAGCAGGGGCAACCACAAGGGATTGCCCATACTGCAAACTAAACTCAAGGAACAATGTTAGGCGGGTAGCTTTACTATAGATGGGTGTACAGCAGCAATGTAGATGACAGCCATTTTGAAAATTTCTGCCATCTTGACCAACATTAGACGGGTAGCCGTACTTATCTCTAAACGCTCACCTTAACAGGGTTTATCTAGCAAGCTAAAGCGTCTCCCTAATATACAGCGAGAATATCTATTAGATAACCACATTTATAGTGTGCTAAGAAAAACAGCAAAATATAGTCGAATACAAGGATATAGACTTTTTATTAATAATTAGAACTTTACCTTTACAGGAGCGTTTAATAATTTTTAATAGTATGAAGTTGTTTAAAAATGTATAACTGATTTCAGTCTACAATCTTAAACAACTTCTATGTAAGAAATACCTTGTTCTGATCTATTATGTGCCTAAAATCAACGATGAGTTCTATTATTCGAGAAGACACTATGACTAGTTATACGATAGCCAAGAATTCATATCAAGTAGAAGTATATGATACTATTAACAAAGCCGCTGAGAAATGGGCACAATTGGAACCCATAGATAATATCTTTCTACAAACTTCCTATTTCCGTTTTCTAGAGGACTCCACTCTTGCTGGCATCCGCTTTAAATATTTAGTATTTAAGGATAAAGAAAAAGTAGTGGGCATTGCTTACTTTCAATTAGTCCAACTAAAAGTAGGCGATTCGTTAACAGATAAGAAAATTCCTGCCTATCAACAAAAGATAAATTCGGTCATTTTAAAAATGGCCAATATGAATGCAATCATATCTGGGAATTTACTACTTACTGGAGATCATGGTACTCATTTTTCCCCAGCAGTACCTATTCCATTAACTCATCAACTCTTACAAGAAGGTCTCGATATTCTTAAGAAAGATTTAAAACAAAAAAAGCATCCTATTTCTTTACAAATCATCAAAGACATAGAAGTTCCCAAAAAGAAGGGCTTACAGACGGCATTAGGTAAATCCTATAATGAATTTACCTTACAGCCTAATATGGTTTTAGCTATTCCCGAACATTGGGAAAATTTTGATGATTACTTACAGGCGCTTACCTCTAAATCAAGAGTACGAGCAAAACGAGCTTTCAAAAAGGGTAAGGATATTAGTAAAAAAGAATTTACTATAGATCTAATGAAAGCATTTCTTCCTCAGATAGATAGCTTGTATAAGGCTATTGCAGATAATGCGGGCTTTAACGTCGTTTATCTTAGTGGAGCTTATTTCTTGAATTTTAAAGAACACTTTCCTGATAAATTTAGAGTTTTTGGCTATTTCATCGATGATGAATTGATTGCATTTTATACGACTTTCCAAAATCATCACGAGCTAGAAGCTCATTTCTTGGGTTTTGACACAACTAATAACAGGAAATACCAAGCCTATCTTAATATACTATTCGATATTATACAAGTAGGTATTGCTAGCAAATCAAAACAAATAAACTTTGCTAGAACAGCATTAGAAATAAAAAGCTCTGTAGGGGCTAAACCTGTTCCATTATACTATTACGGTAAACATACTAATGCTGTAAAAAATCAAATCTTTTCTCCTGTCTTATCCTATTTTCAACCTAAAATTGACTGGAAACAAAGAAATCCATTCAAAAAAATTGTTGAATAATTTTGATCCCAAAACTTATTACTTTCCGATTTTAATAAGGAAAATTAGTCACTTAGTATAAAAGTATTAAAAAAAAATTATTACTAATTATTAACCCAATAGATTTGTACTAATTTCTCTATCAGCAGCCTTTTAGAAAACGCTTGAAGTGTTCTAAAACAACTAACTAATCTTATAAAATAAATTCGTTGAATCATAGATAACTGGATTAAAAGGTAAGTGTTTTTAAAAAAAAATACGATGAAATACAAGCACTGATAATCAACAAGTTGTGTGTATTTATAATTATTCGTTACTAAACTAAAATTATATAAATCTCCTATTAAATAATCAATAAGTACTCATCGACATTTAGTCTCTCTTATTAATTTGCTTAACACAAGCACGAATCTAGTTTATCAAAAGAATAAACACTACAAATTAAATCCCTTCCAACAGCTAAAACACAAAAGTATCTATGTCACTGATCTATTAGTACTATGATACTAAATTGTTAATTACCCTATATTTTTGTAATTGAAATACCCTTCTGTTTACACTCCAATGCGATAGACAGACAGATGCTACTCTTAATCTTGAGTACCCAGCATCTTTTAGAATCGTAACTTAGAAATACCTCCCACCGAAAATAAAATTATAAATTTTAGATCGACTATATCTAGCCTAGGAACGACGAAACAATATCTAATAGCTCAAATGACTTTGAAACAATATCTAATAGTCCTCTTTTTTCTAATAGGAACTGTCGCATCATTGGTTGCCCAGATTTATCCTATTACCATAGAAGATAGAATTGATAACTCTACTAAAATTGTTTTGGCTAAAGTAGTGAATAAAAAATCTTATTGGGATGCTACTGGTTCTGATATTTATACCTCCTATACCTTAGAAGTCACTTGCTTTTCTAAAAATCCTAGTAATCACAATTATATAGATGTGATAATACTAGGAGGTGTACTCGAGGATGAAATACAGATGGTTTATCCTACTATTAATTTAAAGATAGGTAGAGAATATATGTTTGCTTTAAAAGAACTAAACAATAGTAATGTATTACCTACTCAATTAGCACGTACTAATAATCCAACATATGAAGCCTATTCTTATAACCAAGGGATATTACCAATGAGTGATGGTTATTATCAAGATTATTTTACTAGTACACCAATACATGAATCAGAATTATTAAACTTGATCTATACGAGAACAAATGTAACGCCTAAAAAACCAGATGGTAGTACTTTTACAGCTAGGAATCAATTCAACCCTAGTGATGGAGATCTAGATAATGATGGAGTCCAAGATATTTATGATGCAGACCCTAATGATCCAAATAGTGATAGTGATAAAGATGGTATTTCTGATACTCAAGAGACAAATGGAGATGGTATCTATCAACCCGATACAGATACAAATCCTTTGAGCGCTTGTGATCCATCTCCTCAAAATGGAAATTGTCAAGGTATAGATATTGATGGGGATGGTTTTTTTGGTAATTATCCAACCAATTTAAATGAGTACGATGTGGATGATTTCAATGCTTGTATTCCTAATTCACAAGTAACAATCACTTCTACTAAAGATACATGGATCAATCAACAAAGTCCTTCAACAAATTATGGACAAAGTAGTTTGCTTTATTTAAATGAGACTGAATCTCAAAAGAAAAGAGCCCTACTCCACTTTGACTTATCTAAATTTAATGGATCTGTTGTCGGTGTTGAATTATTCTTTCATGTTAGTAGTGCTAATATAGGAGCCATTTTGGAACTTAATAAAATGAACGAAGACTGGGAAGAAGGTAATCAAAACCAAAACACCGGAACAAGTAATTGGAATCAATCTTTCGATGGTCAATCTTGGAATCCAGGTGGTAATTACAATCCCACTCCTATCTTATCAGAACCAGTTAATTCACTTGGTTGGACTGCAATAGAAATTCCTGCAAGCCTGATTCAAGGATGGCTTGATTCTCCAGAGACAAACTTTGGATTAATGGTGAGAAATAACTTACCCATTCCTAATGCCATTCTTTCAATTAGTTCTACAGAATCTACCACTGCTCCTTATTTATCTATTACATTTGAGCCTTCTGATTGTAATTATAGCAGCTTTAGAAAAGCTAATAACACACTAAATAGACAGGCTATAATAACAAAAGATGGTGCTGGAAAAATTACCAACCAATTCAGTGCAGGAACGGTTGAAGAAGCTCATCAAATGATTATTGAAGGTAGTGGTTTTGGCACTACTACTGGTGTGATAGAATTTCCAAATGCAGATCTTGGTGGTCTAGGGAATATTACATTAGAATATGGTACAGATATTATTTACTGGACAGACTCTGCCATTAGGGTAAAAGTTCCTAAAGAAGCAGGGACTGGTGTAGTGAATATAAAAGACAATAGAGGTACTGTTGTTGGCACCACTAATATCACCATAGATTGGGCATTAAACCCACTCTATCATAACTACAGAGAATTTCCAGAGTACACTAGACAAAGAGTCAATCTTATTAATGCAAATGATCTTGGAGGATATACTATCCAAATTAACAATAACTCTAACCTATTACAAAACACAGAAGCTTTAGATGCTTTTGATACAATTTTATCTCAATGGCAATGTGCTACTGGTGTTAATTTTATTTTAGATCGAACTGGTACGAATACAGATGCAGAGAATGATGGAATCTGTATTGCCCAATTTTCAGGTAAATTACCTGTTGGTGTATTAGCTATCACTTCTTCTAGGTATAAGGGCGCGGGGAATAGTGGCTGTAGTCAAGAACAAACACTTTGGCGATTAAAAGAATTTGATATTGAATTAGCTAGTCCTACTTCCTTACCTAATGGATTAACCTGGAACTATAGCGTTAATGAGCCTAATCTTTTTCAATTTGATTTTCGATCAATAATCTCTCATGAATTAGGTCACGCTCATGGTTTAGCACATGTTGTTAATGAAGAAAGTGTGATGCATTTTTCCATTAGTAATGGAGAAATGAGAAGAGAGGTACAAGGCGGTGAATTAGAAGGTGCAGCTCATAAAATATCTTTTAGTACAACAAACAACTGTGTGACTTCCTATAGTCCGATGAGTGTATTTTCAGGCAATGCAAATTGTGACAATACAGGGACCCCTGCAGTGAGAGATAATCGAGCTAAAATAAAGATAATGATTGAGGGATATTATGATGAAAATTCTAATCGTATGAATACGAATTTGTCAGACAATAATATCATGCCATTGATACAACCATTCAATGTTTCTCCATTTAATTACAACGGTTTTGAAGTAGTATCCACCATCCCTACAAATGTGGTAGATTGGATGTTTATTGAATTAAGAGATCCTGATGACATGGAAAAAATAATACATCAACAGGCAGCTTTTTTAAGAAATGATGGCGCCCTTATTACTTTAGAAGGACAAGAAGAGATCGTATTCAATGGTGTCAGTGCCGCCGATTATTATATTGCAGTCCATCACTTAAATCATCTCGCAGTAGTAAGCAGTCAACCCCATCCAATACAAAAAAAACCTACTACTTATGACTTTACCAATCAATCTACTGCGGCTATGGGGTCAGGGCAATTAAAGAATAAAGGCAATCAATATTTGATGACTAGTGGAGATTTCGATGGAAATGGCGTTATCAATAATGAAGACTATAATCTATGGAAAACCTCAGGTGCAGCAATCAATACTTACTCTCCAGCAGATGCTGATGGAAATGGGATCATTAATAGTTTAGACTATAATTTATGGAAAATAAATAGAAGTAAAATTGGTCTTTTAACAAAATAAAACATCACTCATTCTGAGTTTGGGATTATAGAATAACTACACCCTAACTACAAAACAATTTGTTCAAACATACACCAAAATTATCTCACGCCTTCAAAAGAATAGATATGAAGTCTACAATTAAGACAGAATATAATGCAAAGTGGATACTGATTGGAATTTATGTATTAATCAGCAACGCGCTATTTGCCAATATTTATCCTATTAGCCTTCAACATAGAATAGATAGTGCAGAGCAAATAGTAATAGGAAAAGTAATAGCAGAAAATTCTTATTGGGAAGTAGATAGTACCAATATTTATACTGCCTATACGATGGAGGTAATATGCTATGCAAAAAATGCAGACGATGTATTTTACTTTGATCTATTACTACCTGGAGGAACTGTAGGAGAAGATATCCAAATCGACTACCCTTATATTAAACTACAAGTTGGTTATGAATATATGGTAGCTATGGAAGAAATCACCTTGTATCAATTAAATAGAAAACACGCTCGATCAAGTGGTCCAAAATTCCAACCCTATTCCTACATACAAGGAATTCTCCCAATGCATAATGGTTCTTATCAAGATTATAATGATACAGTTGAAATTTCTGAAGCAGACATGCTCCAAACTATTTTTGATCAAGTAAATACACCTCCAATGAAGCCTACAGGAGCTCCTTGGACACCTAGAACGGTATTTAATATGAGCGACGGAGACATCGACAATGATGGTGTACCAGACATGTATGATCTAGATCCGAATGATCCAAATAGTGATAGCGATAGAGATTTAATCTCTGATATTGAAGAATCTACAGGTAATGCAAGTGGAACTATTTCTGATCCAATGAATGCTTGCGATCCCTATCAAACTGCTCCATGTATGGGGGTGGATATGGATGGAGATGGATATTACGGTAACTATCCACCTAGCACAGCAGAACATGATGCGGAGGATGAAAATAATTGTGTTCCTAATAATGCAATTACCAATAATTGTAATCCAGAAGATATAGATAATGATGGCTTTATAGGTAATGTTGATCCAAGTGACCCTAATTATGATTTAGATGACCTGAATCCTTGTATCCCTTTGGATCAGGAGATCTTTCCAAGTATTGCAGATAGCTATATTGCAGATATTTATAATGCATTTGTAGATGAAAATTTTGGTGACTATACCATATTAACGATTGGGGAAAATCCAGCAATTGGCTCCATGAGAGGCATATTTAAATTTGATTTGAGTATGCATCAAGGGAAACCTGTCAAAGATGTTTTACTAAAACTACATGTAAAAAATCCTCAAAATATAACTTATCAATTAGAGGTATTTAATGCTATAGATAGTTGGGACGAAAACACAGCAACTTGGAATAATGCACAAGCAAATAGTCCCTGGTCCAATGGTCCAGGAGAAGGGTTTGACCAAGGCCCAATAGGTACCCTTACAGCAAGTGATAATGATTGGATTTATATTCATTTAGACCGAGATATCGTAGATACTTGGCTCACTTCCCCAGAGACTAATCATGGAATATTCATAAAAAACTTTACCCCTTTAGTTCCTTTACTTGTCAACTCCATTGAATCTGAGTATCCGCCAACGCTTGAGGTATTTTTTGACGTTCAAGGCTGCCAAAATAGTTTTCCAAGAGCGGCAGCAATACCTAATAATAGTATGGTATTAAAAAATGGTGCAGGAACCCTTACTAATGAATTCTACGCTGGTACTATTTTACCAGAATATGAAATGATTATTGAAGGTAGCGGATTCAGTAATTCTGTTGGACAAATTCTATTGCCTAATGCAGACGTAGGTGGTCTAGGATTTTCACCAATTGAAATCGGAACTGATTTAGTTCATTGGACCGATACAGAAATACGATTTAAGATACCCAAAACTGCAGGGACTGGAACAATGAAAATTGCTACAATAGATGGTACCCCAATTGGCAATGTAGATATTAAAATTATGTGGGCTTTAAACCCTATCTATCACGATAATCAATCTTTACCCGAAGCAGTAAGACAAAGGGTCCATTTTGTCGATGTCAATACTAGCGGAGGATATACCTTACAAGTAAATACTTCTACAGGATTTGCTAGTAACTCTGCCGCAGTAGCTGCTCTTGAAAGAGCAATAAGTAAATGGCAATGTTCTTCCGATGTCAATTGGGTATTAGATGTATCCGGTACTTCTACAGAAGCAACAAAAGATGGTTTTTGTATTGCGCATTTCAGTACAGACTTACCAGCTGGCGTGTTGGCAATAGCAACTTCTAGATTTAAAGCAAAGAAAAACAGTAGTTGTCCGCATTATAACGCCATGTGGCGTTTATCAGAATTTGACATTGCCTTTGCAGATCCTTCTATCCTACCCTCAGGTTTTGGATGGAATTTTTCAGAAGAAGATCCATCTGCTTTTGAGTATGATTTTGAGTCTATTGCATTACATGAATTAGGTCACGCACATGGTTTAGCCCATGTAATAGACGAATCTAGTGTCATGCATTATTCCATCACTAACGGAGAAACTAAACGGTCTTTGAGTCAACATGAATTAGAAGGAGCAGCTCATAAAATGGAGTACAGTGTTTCTGAAAGCTGTGTTTCTTCCGTTAATGAAATGATTGCATTTAATGGTTGTGATTTAGAAAGTCCACCTGAAAATTATACAAAAATCAAAGTCTTTCTAGAAGGTTATTTTAATGACATTTCTGGTACTATGAGTACAGAATTAGCTAGTAAAAATCTGCTGTCATTAACTCAACCTTTCAATACTACTCCATTTAACTATATAGGAACAGAATCTGTCACATCTTTTCCAGATGATGTAGTGGATTGGATTCTAGTAGAATTAAGAGATCCAAACAATATGGACCTCATAATAACTCAGAAAGCATTCCTGCTAAGAAAAGATGGTATGTTAATTGGGCTAGATGGTTCAGAAGAACTCTATTTTACCGCTACAAGTGCTGAAAATTATTATTTAGCATTATACCATACAAATCATTTAGCCATTCTTAGCAGCACCCCACACCCCGTGCAACAGATGTCTACAGTTTATGATTTTACTAATACTGCAACGGCTACTATGGGCTCCGCCCAAACAAAAGACAAAGGAGGCCATTATGTAATGAATAGTGGCGATTTGGATGGTAATGGTATTATTAATAACGAAGACTATAATCTTTGGAAAACTTCTGGTGCAACAATAAATACTTATTCTTCTGCAGACGCAGACGGTAATGGTATTATTAATAGTTTAGATTATAATTTCTGGAAGGTAAATAGAAGTAAAATAGGCTTAATTACCAGATAACGATTAATCAAATACTATTAAAGTATGTCACTTTTAACTTGTTTTGAAATAAATTGAGTGTAAAACAATTCTGGGGCAGTCAATTAATTCATCCGATCACTTCCACAGGCTGACCACTAATAGCTTTGAATCATATGTAGCCGCCAAATTTATTTGGCAGGCTCTATATAATTCTTTGATTAGTAGCATTTTAAACCTACCAAATAAATTTGGTGGTTACGAAAAACGCATTAAC
>JALZWC010001010.1 GCA_023300255.1 Saprospiraceae bacterium
AAAAAATGAACCATAGCCCAGCTATGCTTAATTTTTTAGACTTCCTTAGAAAAAAAAATGACTAGCTTAAAACGACCAATTTATTCTTACATTTTGCCTAAGTGGTCTGACAGCGTAGGGATCCTATTAAAAAAAAATTAAAACTTAACCATTATGGTATTAGTATATGCAGAAAGCCCTAAGGGCAAATTTAAGAAAGCTGCTTACGAGGCGGTTACCTATGGCGTAAAAACAGCTCAGGTAATGGGGACGGAATGTGTGGCCCTTACACTAGGTGCAGTAGACGATGCAGGGGTATTAGGAACGTATGGAGCAGCAAAGGTATTAAATGTTGCTAATGACAACCTAAACAACTTTGACAGTCAAACTTTTACAGCGATCATAGCAGGTGTTGCACAGCAAGTAGGAGCAAAAGTGATTATTATGAATCACTCTTCCTCAGGAAAATCTTTGTTAGGCCGTTTGGCGGCTCGTTTAGATGCAGGATCTGTATCAGGCGTTAAGTCTGTTCCAACAGTAGATGGTGGCTTTAAAGTAAAACGTAACGTATTCTCAGGAAAAGCGATCGCAGAATACGAAATCAACTCTGATGTAAAAGTATTGTCTCTTATGGGGAATGCGCTTCCACCAGAAGAAGTAGGTGCTCCAGTAGCAGTAGAAACAATCAACGCAGATGGACCAGCGGGTAGAGTAAAGGTAAAGGAAGTAAAAGTAGAAGAAGGAATCGTACCATTACCAGAAGCAGAATTAGTAGTCTCAGCTGGTAGAGGAATGAAAGCTCCTGAAAATTGGGGAATAATTGATGAGTTAGCTAAAGAATTAGGTGCTACAACGGCTTGTTCTCGTCCAGTAGCTGATACAGGATGGAGACCTCACCATGAGCATGTAGGACAGACAGGTGTTGCTATTCGTCCGAATCTTTATATCGCTGCAGGTATTTCTGGTGCTATACAGCATTTAGCGGGTGTAAATAGCTCAAAAGTGATTGTAGTAATCAACAAAGATCCAGAAGCACCTTTTTTCAAAGCAGCTGATTATGGTGTATGTGCAGATTTATTTGATGTAGTTCCTGCATTAACTGCTGCATTTAAAAAATATAAGGCGAATAATTAAGATAGAAGTTGTTTAAGAATCCATTCTTAAACAACCTCATAACTTTATTTGGGCCTTGTGGGAGTATTGGTTAATACTTTCATTAATCCTCTATAAATAGGCACTTTATACCTTATAAAGTAAGTTATTTAGTTGCTTTGTTTCTTACAAAAGTATGGCAGGTTATTTGTATCAAACTTTTGTAAAGAACGTAGTAAATAAAGTCCGAAAGCTAGGTTTTGCTTTCGGACTTTATTTTTATACAGAGAATTAGTAGTTTTGTGCGCTTTTTGAGCGTATGGTTTTAAAAGCTATGCTTACAATTTCCTTGAGGAATTAGAAATATAATTGTAATTTTAGTAGTGGAGATTTTTGAACAAGTACTATAAAGTACTGAAAGCCAAATTTTACCAAATACTACCTCTCAATAAAGTCTATTCGCAAACACCACTAATAATTAATAGGAAGTCTCGTGTATCAGATATGAAAAAAATAGAATTAGACATAGTTGCTTTATCTCATAGTGTGACTCACTCGCATAACTATGCAGTAGTCCTAGGGGAACAAGGAGGTGTAAGAAGACTCCCTATCGTAATTGGTGGATTTGAAGCACAAGCTATTGCGGTTGCAATGGAACGTATGACGCCTAGCCGGCCTTTAACGCATGATTTGTTCAAGAATACGATGGATACCTTGAATATAGAATTACAAGAAGTTGTTATCAACAATTTGCTAGATGGTATCTTTTATGCTCGGTTAGTTTGTCTAAAGAACGGGGAGCAGATAGAAGTGGATTCTAGAACATCAGATGCTTTGGCAATGGCTGTTCGGTTTCAATGCCCTATTTATACGTATGAGTTTATATTAGATGCTGCAGGTGTGATCCTAGAGGAGGAAGATGGTGAAGGAGATGGAGAAGAGGAAGGAGAGGAAAAGATTGGTAAAAAACGCAAAAAACGTCGGGGAAAGAAGCAAGAACCAGTTGCATTATCAAAATATAAGGTAGAAGATTTAGAAAAAATGCTCACGGATGTTTTAGATAAAGAAGATTACCTTAAAGCCGCAGAAATAAGAGACGAAATAAACCGTCGACAAGGATAAACCGTCGGCAAGTATGAAAGGTGTAAAAAAGGAGAAACCAATTTGATTTTAATACAATAAACAACTGATTTTAAGAAATTGTGGCGTTTTAAATGAAAACTTTAAAACTGGTTGATTTATTTTTTTCCTATTTTTACGATAAACATTGCCTTTAAATGATGCGATTATTCCTATTTATTTGCGCATTTCAATTTTCTGCTATTTTATTTAGCCAGTCTATACTGGATTGGAATACTTTGGCAGATGTTGTCTTTGAAGAAAAAAAAGACACTTTAGCAGACCTTCCTTTCAATCAAGCTACCTTTGGAGAGATAATAACTTCCTTTCAAGATCAAGAAGTCGCTATCACGGGATACATGATCCCTATGGACCCAATGGGCATCTCTTATGCTTTATCTAGAAACCCGAATGCGGTTTGTTTCTTTTGTGGTGGTGCTGGTCCAGAAACAGTAGTGCAATTAAAATTAACTAAAATAAAACGCTATCCAACAGACGCCCGACTTACCTTTAAGGGCAAATTACAGATGAATGAACAAGATGTTAATAGCTTAACTTATGTTTTGGTAGATGCCGAGGAAAAGTAGTTAAATAAGTTCAAACTCAAGTCTCAAGTTCAAACTCAAAACTCACAAGATGTAGTCAATCAAGCTTGTGGAGAATGATTTTGATATAAATTACTCCTATTCATTAGAGCAAATCTACCTTTACTACCTTATTAGTCTTTTCTGTTATTTTAAACCGCTCATCAATACGGTATCCAGCTACCCAGCAAATCATTCCATTACTT
The DNA here is from genome assembly GCA_023300255.1 of Saprospiraceae bacterium. Taxonomy (GTDB): domain Bacteria; phylum Bacteroidota; class Bacteroidia; order Chitinophagales; family Saprospiraceae; genus JAFMDF01. Next base: position 2,981 of record JALZWC010001010.1, read on the forward strand.
TCCAATATAATTACCTCTTCCTTCTCAAATCGACTGAGCTTTAGGTCAGAAAAAAAATCTTGTAATTTCTTGCTCCGCCCATTCATGCCCAAAGGCTGAAAACGATCTCCTTCCTTCCAATATCTCAAGGTCAAAGGAAATACTAATAGACCATAATCTAACAAGGCAGTAGTTGGCGGCTGTTTTAAGGGATAAGTCTTTTTAGCTCCATAAGTCAATTTAATTTCTTGATTATTGAAAATTAAATTATCTGTATTTTCTTTTACTAATTTGTAATTTTCTTTTTTATTGTTTTTTGACTTTATAACAAAATATACTCGATCCACTAACAATTGGTGAGAAACCGATGAAAATGTGGCCCCAATCTGCTCATAGCCTTGAAATAGCTGTGCTATTTGCGCTCCATTAAAGCCATAGGGTAGAAGGAGCTCATATAGTAAAGTATGCTTAGCTGGATGATTGAGGAGTGCTTGTTTTTGAATGAAAAAGGTGTTATCAATGTATTTAGTAATCTTGGTTTTATACTGTTGTATGATTTCATTGAACAGGATCTCTGTGTCTCTTAGATGATGTAGGGTCTTTTCAAAAGTGCTTTCTAAAGATGGGTTGATGGTTTTTAGATTGGGAATAACTTCGTGACGGATAAGATTTCGTTGATATTTGGTAGATTTATTAGAAGCATCTTCTCTATAAGGAATCTCCTGATTTTGAACGAATTGCTGAATTTCTTGTCTGGTAGCAAAAAGTAATGGACGTATAATGTGTCCTAGCTGCAATGGGATACCATGAAGCCCCTTAATACCACATCCTTTTGTTAGATTCAATAAAACCGTTTCTAAAGAGTCATTTAGATGGTGTGCAGTCGCTATATGCGTATAGTCATGGGTTAGCCGTAATTCTTCAAACCATTGATACCGTAAGGTTCTAGCTACAATCTGTGTGGAAGTTTTTTGTAGTTTCGCCTCCTTATTGGTATCAAATCGAATACAATGAAAAGAAATGCCTAATTTTTTAGCCTGCTCTTTTACTAAAGCTTCATCTCCATCCGAATCGGCTCCTCTCAATTGGAAATTGCAATGCGCAATACCAAATGGAAAACCTGCCTGTTTAAACAAATAGACCATGGCCATAGAATCCATTCCACCGCTAACAGCTAGTAAAATTTGGTCTTTAGTAGTAAATAATTCCTCCTTATCGAGGAAGCTCTGGAACTGTTTGAGCATAGAAGCGCTTAATAGTTATAAAATTGTAGCTGTAGCTGTAGCTGTAGCTGTAGCTTAGACCTCTGGTCTGAGTAGTATAATGTAGACTACTCAGACCAGAGGTCTAAGCTACCACTGCGGTAAAACAGGAGGAAAAAAACGAATAGTTTTAACTTCTTTATTAAAATAATACTAAAGTAGCTGCATTATTCCTCTTACTTGGATATTTTTGCGGAAAATAAATAATTAACTTAGGTTAGATAGGAAAGCAGAGAGGTGAGAATAGAGATTGATTTCAATTAAAAGGAAGAATCTGGCAAGTTTATCTAAAACCAAAAAGTGGTTGACACTTCTTACCGCTAAGGTACGAAGTATATTAAGTATAATTCGCTTTGTGCCTTCGTGTTTTTGTGGCAATGTCAACCAACTAGATAAACTTGTCAAGAATCTTCTCAAATTTTAGGCAAAATGTAAGAATAAATTAGCCATTTTAACCTGCCCAGCAAGCCCGTCCGCTTTGCGGTTCACTTGCTCTGCAAGCTCATCTTCTAAGAA
>JALZWC010001011.1 GCA_023300255.1 Saprospiraceae bacterium
ATGAATTGATGCATCATTTGCAAGTCATTGATTCCTAGGATTGCGCTAGATAATTAGTAATGTTATATTTACCTTTTCAAAATCAAACATTCTTTCTGGAGCAATACACTTTATGGTAGATTTTAATTTAACAAAAAAAGAACGGAACGAATTATACGAGTTGGTCATCAATCGATTGGAGAATTACTACGACAAAACAAGAGATTATGCAGTTGCTCCTAGTCTAGACGTAACAGAAATAAGAGAATTGATTGCTAATTATGGATTTAAAAAAGATACTTCCCCTTCCCATACCTTACATTATGTGATAGATGCCTTGGAGAAATATATGATTCATACTTCCCATCCTAGGTATTTAGGACTATTCAATCCAAGAGTAAATTTTGCAGGTATTTTGGCAGACTTGATTACGGCCGTTTTCAATCCACAGCTAGCGTCTTGGAGCCAAGCCCCTTTTCCCGTTGAAGTAGAAAGTTATTTGGTACAGGAATTTGGTAAGAAATTTGGGTTCGATCCAGAATGTATAGATGGCGTATTTGCAACAGGAGGCGCAGAAGCGAACTTAACAGCTGTCTTATGTGCTTTAAATAATAAGTACCCTAACTTTGCAAAAGAAGGTATATTTAGTATTAACAAGCGGCCCATCATTTATTGTTCCGATGAAGTACATCATTCTATTGCAAAGGCAGTCAAGATTGCAGGTTTAGGCTATCAGGTGATTAATCATATACCAGTTGATGACAAGCAGAGTATGAGGACTGTCGAGTTAGAAAATCAAATTCAAAAAGATATAGCCCTAGGACATCAACCCTTGATGATTGTTGCAACAGCAGGAACTACAGGTACTGGTGCAATAGATGATTTAGTGACCATTTCTAAAATCGCAAAAAAATATCAGCTTTGGTTTCATACAGATGGAGCTTATGGAGGTGCAGCTATTTTGAATAACAATTTAAAAGCGACTTTGGACGGAATTGAAAGTAGTGATTCTATTATAATTGATGCGCACAAATGGTTAGCGCTTCCAATGGGTATCAGTCTATTTCTAACTTCCCATAAAGATATTTTAAATAAAACGTTCCGAGTAACCGCAGATTATATGCCCCGAGAGGCCAACGAATTAGAAGTTACTAACTTGTTCAGCCACTCTATACAATGGTCTAGGCGTTTTATTGGTTTAAAATTATATTTATCGCTGCTATTTTTTGGTTGGGAAGGATATGATCAAGTGATTGAACATCAACGACAGTTGGGCGTTTTTTTGAAAGCGCAATTAATAGCTTCTAATTGGCAACTAAAAAATAACACTCCTTTTCCGATCGCATGTTTTACAGATGACACTATTTCATCGAATAAAGAATTTACTACTTTTGTCTGCGATGAAGTTATCAAGAGTGGAGAAAGTTGGATGTCTCAATATCCAATCAATGGATTGCATACTTTGAGATTGAGTATTACTAATTATGCATCTACTAAGGAGGATGTGGAAGCATTGGTGGAACAAGTCAATCAAGCTCGGAAGAAATATTTAACTCTAGCTTAGTCCTCTGATCTAAGTAGATTATTTAATTCCTGGTCCCTAACTTGCTTTTTGATAACGCATGACCAAATCATACATCATAAATTTTAAATCATACAATATCCATTACACTTTGAACTAGATGGATATATGATTTAAGATGTATGAACTAGTATTTATGATTTTTTTGAACCCGAAAATACAGTTAAAAATAAAATAACAAATATGAAAGGAATCGGCAACACCCCCCTAATAAAAATTGAAAAACTAACTGATGCGGATAGTGCAGACATCTATGTTAAATTTGAAGGGGCCAATCCAACAGGAAGTATGAAAGATAGAATGGCATTGGCCATGATATTAGGAGCAGAGCGCAGAGGGGAGTTAAAGAAAGGCGGAACGGTGGTAGATTATACAGGAGGAAGTACGGGAAGTTCCTTAGCAATGGTCTGTTCCGCAAGGGGCTATAAAGCCCATTTTGTTTCCTCTGATGCTTTTGCTGCGGAAAAATTAAATACAATGCGGGCTTTCGGAGCGACCTTAGATTTAGTGCCTAGCGAAAATGGAAAAATTACGGCAAAAGTAATTGATACTGCGCTGGAAAGAGTTAGAGAATTAGCAAAGCAACCGAATACTTTTTATACCAATCAATTTGCGAATATAGATAATAGAAATGCCTATCATCAAATGGCCAGAGAGATTATGAAGGAATTAGGAACAGACATTGATGCCTTTATTGCAGGCGTTGGAACGGGCGGTTGTTTTTCTGGAAATGCGGAGATATTTAAAAAAGAAATTCCTAACATTAGGTGTATGCCCATTGAACCCTTTAATGTAAGAACCTTATCAGGTGGAGATACGTCGGGTACACATAGATTGGAGGGGATGGGTGCAGGCTTTGTTCCTGCCATATGTCGCTTGGATTTAGCGGATGAAATAATCGCTGTAAAAGACGAGGATGCTTATGCAACCGCAAGAGATTTAGCTCGAATAGAAGGCATTTTTGGTGGCATTAGTTCGGGGTCTAATGTATGGGCAGCTATACAGCGGGCTAAAATATTGGGTAAAGGAAAAACGATTGTAACGGTGGTTTGTGATTCTGGATTAAAATATCTTAGTGGGGATTTATATAAGTAATTTTTTTTAGAATAGAGAAACTAGAGTAAAGAAAAGAGATAGATTTCGTGTAACTATTCCGTATTAGCTCTCGCCAATAAAAAAATAGATGGTGTATCAAAATTCTTGATATGAATATTCACGCAGAGTTCGCAAAGCCCGTAGAGTTTAATGTAAACATATTTTTCTCTGCATTCACGATGATTCCTGGCAATGCTTCGTTTACTTTGTCATTAAAATTATTGCCCGCTAATAGGGCTATATCCATCACGTTTAAAAAGTCATTATCTATTCCGCTGAGGTAAAAATTATAATAATGTTTCTTAATAGCATCTGGTAAATT
>JALZWC010001012.1 GCA_023300255.1 Saprospiraceae bacterium
GGCCTATGTACCTATGTGGTAAAAAATGTCAACATCTTATTGTGTTCTTTAGATTTAATATATATGTTCCCCCAATTCTTTACACACTCAATTAAAATCAAATTAGTAAATCTATTTTTTTGTGTTCCTTACCTTTCTATATTTGCATGGTATATAATATATTTGGTTTAGATATGAAATAGATTTTATTCCGAATGATTTAGAATTGGCAGTTTTGTCCGTGCGAGCAAACAGAATAACCGCTAATTTGTCAACAATACTATAAATAATGCAAAATAAGTCAAATGTCGCCATACTAACAGGCGGCAACGTAGCCGAGAGAGGCGTTTCATTGAAAAGTGCAAAGATGATAGCCAGTCACATAAATAATTCCTTATATAATGCGTATACCATTGAATTAAATGGTGCCGATTTTTTCGACCAGTCTACGGGAATCAAATTAGATAAAAATGATTTTTCTTTACAAAAAGGGACCACTAAAGTCCTTTTTGATGTGGTATTTCTAATGCTACATGGGCATCCAGCAGAAGATGGAATGATTCAAGGGTATTTTAATTTATTGGGCATTCCTTGTACCGGATGCGATCATTTTGTAAGTGCATTAACCTTTAATAAGCAAATAACAAAAGATTACTTGCGTCCGTATGGTATTTCTATGGCCGATTCTAGATTGCTAAAAAAAGGGCAAGCTATTGATGTAGAAGATTTGGCTAGTATGGGATATCCTTTATTTATAAAACCTAATAAAAACGGTAGTAGTTATGGGGTTTCTAAAGTAGAGCATGTTGACGATATTATTCCTTCTGCACAAAAATCTTTTCAATTTGATGATGAAGTAATTGTGGAGCAATTTATAGCAGGCCGAGAGTTTTCTAATGGAGTATTCAGAAAAGGAGCAGAAATAATTGTATTACCAATTACAGAAATTATTTCGGAGAATGACTTTTTTGACTATGCCGCTAAATATGAAAATGAAAGTGAAGAAATTACACCGGCCGCTTTAACTGATATCCAAACGAAGGAATGTCAAGCACTTTCTAAGCGTTTATATGAATTGTTAGATTGTAAAGGGATGGCTCGATTTGATTATATTTTACAAGATAATGCCTTCCATTTATTAGAATGCAACACTATTCCTGGATGGACAGAACAAAGCTTCTTTCCTCAGCAATTAGTTGCACATGGAATGAGCTATACAGAATGTTTGGATGCTGTTTTGGACGAAGTAATAGTAGGCAATTTAAACTAATAAATTAAACATTTAATGCTGCCCTTTTTCCTTCTAAGAAACTCTAAAAAAAGAATTGTAGCCCAGCTATGCTTAGTTTTTTAGCCGCCCATCCGCTTTGCGGTTCAGGAGCTAACACTCCTTCATCTTAGAAGAAAACCAGCCTGCTGACGCAGTCGGGCGGGAATGACAAGCCTAAAACATCCAATTTATTAGTTTAAATTGCCTTCTAGATTATTGCTACCCTAGCGCCTTTTTCCAATCTGCAATTAGATCATCAATATGCTCCAAACCAACAGAAACACGTAGTAAATTGTTGGGAGTTGGGCTGTTAGGGCCTTCGATAGATTTTCGATGTTCTACTAAACTTTCTACGCCTCCAAGGCTAGTAGCAGTTGTAAATAGTTGTAGCTTTCCTGTCAGACGCATAGCTTTTTTTGCAGACCCTTTGACTTGTACAGAGAGCATAGCTCCAAATCCAGTCATTTGTTTTTTTGCTACTTTGTGATGTGGATGGGATTTTAGTCCAGGGTAATGTACAGCTTCAATTTTAGGATGTTTTACTAAGTATTTCGCTAGTTTTTGTGCATTCTTAGTTTGTTGCTGTACCCGAAGATGGAGTGTTTTAATACCTCTTGTGATCAACCAACATTCGAAAGGGGAGGGGACTGCACCTGTTAATTTTTGGATGTGCTTCAACTCTTTAGCTAGGTTACCGTTTTTTTTCAATATTAGACAGCCACCTAAAACATCGCTATGTCCGCCAAAGTATTTAGTAGTAGAATGCATCACTATATCTGCACCGCAGCACAATGGTTGTTGTAATACAGGACTAGGCCAAGTATTATCTACTGCGCAAAGAGCGCCTACTTTATGGGCTAGTTTTGCAATTGCTTTTATATCACTTATATTTAGTTGAGGATTAGATGGCGTTTCTAGCCAAATTAAAGCGGTGTTCTTCTTGATGGCTTTTTTGACCGCCTTCAAATCATACATGACTACTTGTTCTATTTCAATGCCCTTTGTTCCAAATAGTTCCATAGCCATAGCACTGACTGTATAATATACATCATGAGGTAGTAATAGATGGTCTCCTGGTTGTAAGGTCTGAAACAAAGCCGTGATAGCGGCCATACCAGAAGAATATACGATCCCAATTTTACCTTTTTCTAAGGTGGCTATACTTTTTTCTAATAAATGTCGGTTAGGGTTATCTATACGGCTATAGATATACCCGCTTTTATAAGTGCCATCTGCTTCTCTATCAAAGGTGGTCGATAAGGTGATAGGCATTGTTACTGCACCGTTTGTTTTATCTTTAGTATGGGTGCTTTGTATAGCAAGCGTTTGGAATTTAAGTAACTTTGACATTATAACTAAGTTTGAACGGTTTCAACTGAAGCTTTCTATATATAAACACTAAGATATTCATAAGTACCGATAAAACAATAATTTCGTCGAAATGTGGATCTTATTTTGTCAGTACCAAGAAAAATGATTTTATGATCTCAGCAACCCTATTCGTTCGTCATACTACGTTTACCCAATGAGTGAAATTATACAATCAATAATAGATCAATTTACTAACAATCGTATCACCAAGGGAAATTTAATTGCCTTGCAATTAGTGATCGGTGTCATATTGGTTATTTATTATATTGTCGGTAAAAAGCTACTTACCTTTTTTTATAACAGAGGAGCTATAACAGAAGTAGATAGAAAAAAACTCCGAAATATTGTTCGGTTATTATTTTTTCTGGTCACCTTATTAATAGCAGTAGGGGTCTTAGGTTTAAATATAGGAGTGCCTAATGAATCCTCTACGCTAAATGTAGTCAATACCTTACTTGCTGTTTTAATTATTCAAATTGCGAGGCTAGTAGATTACATTTTTGGTAGAATATTCACTCGTTTTTATAAAGACGTAGAACAAGAAGAGTATACAACAACGAAGGATCGTTTCCAAGTAACACCAGAACGCACCGCCACACAGACCTTAAAGTATGCGATCTATAACTTTGCGATTATACTAATATTAAAGAACTTCCAAATTGACTACGAGCTATTTACTTTTCAAGCTAGTGGTGCTGACTTTCATTTTAGGATTTCTAGTATATTCACAGCAATTTTAATCTTATTAATAGCAAGACTATTAGTATGGGGAGTAACTCAAGTATTCCTTAGGTCTTATTACAAAAGTAGAGAAGTAGATATAGGTTCTCAATATGCCATTAATCAGATAGTTTCTTATGTTGTGTATATCATAGCATTTGTAATGGCATTAGATAACATGGGGATACAGATGACAGTGTTGTGGGGTGGTATAGCCGCGTTATTAGTAGGTGTTGGGTTAGGATTGCAACAAACCTTTAATGACTTATTTTCTGGTATCTTACTATTATTTGAACGAACGGTAGAAGTAGGTGATGTGGTAGAAATCAATGGTATTGTCGGAACGGTCAAAACTATTGGATTACGAACCTCTCTGATAGAAGCAAGAGATAGTGTCACGCATATTATTCCAAATTCCAAATTGGTGATGGATAATATTGTTAATTGGAATCATTATGATTCTAAAGTTCGATTTAATATAGAGGTGGGGGTTGCTTATGGTTCGGATACAGCATTAGTTAAAGAGCTATTGCTACAGGCTATTGTCCAGCCGAAAGTATTAAAAAGACCTGCTCCATTTATTCGATTCTCAGACTTTGGAGCCTCTTCCTTAGATTTTGAGATTTTATTTTACTCAAGAGATCTTAGAGGTATTAATGATGTAAAAAGTGATGTTAGATTTGAAATAGATCGTTTATTTCGAGAACATAAAATTGAGGTCCCTTTCCCACAGAGAGATGTGTGGGTGCGTAGCCAGAGTCAGGAAAAGAGTGAATAAGGCAAAAAGTGAGAATAAATTGATCGTTTTAAGCTAGTCATTTTTTACTCTAAGATGAAGGAGTGTAAGCTCCTGAACCGCAAAGCGGATGGGCGGCT
>JALZWC010001013.1 GCA_023300255.1 Saprospiraceae bacterium
GTTATTGGTGCCACCATCTGAGGCAGACACAAAGCTCATACCTGCTGGGATATAATCCGCAACAGTATAAGTAGCACTTGGTACATTTCCTTCATTCGTTACCGTAATCGTATAGCTAACATTATCACCGGCAATAACTGTTGAAGCTTGTCCAGCAGATAAGTCTTTGATTAATGCTAAATCGTAAATTACTTCAACGTTAAGCGGTACAGAATCTTGATCATCTTCTGACTCAGGATCATTATTTAGATCTGTATCAGGAGTAGAATCTGAATCAGTAGTACCATAGCTATCTGAAGAATCATCTGTAATTTCTGCTATATTAATATAAGTATCAGCCGTAGTTTCTACTCTTAAAGCAATCGTTAATTCTTTAGAATCACCTGCATTTAGATTAGATAAATTCGTCCAAGTAACCGTACCGTTATTAGCAGCTCCAAGATCTGAAGCCGTAACAAAGCTCATTCCATTAGGAATAGCATCTGCAACCGTGTACGCATTAGAAGATACATTACCTTCATTTGTTACTGTTATAACATAGTTAACAATATCTCCAATAGCTACTGTAGAAGCTTGACCAGGAGCTAATGTTTTAGTCAATGCTAAATCATAACTGATATCTACTCCTACTTCTTCTGTATCACTATCATCTTCATCATTAGGGATATTATCTAGTGCAATATCATCTGTTTCAACAAGTGGATCATTAGCTGGATCAGTATCTGGTGTAGAGTCTTCATCACTAATACCGTAATCAGAAGCAGAATCATCTGTTATTTCCGCATAGTTAATAAATGGAGCCTGTGCTACATCTACTACTCTTAGACTAACAGTTAATGTTCTAGTTTGACCAGCATTTAAATTTGGTAAAGTTGCCCAAGTGACAACGCCATTACTATGAGCACCAAAATCAGAAGAAGAAGAATACTCCATTCCTGCTGGGATTTGATCCATCACACTATAGCTATTACTTGCTACGTTACCTTGATTAGAAATCGTGATTTCATAATCCACGACATCACCAGGACTTACAATAGCTGCTTGGTTAGCTGCTAATGTTTTAACCAATGCTAAGTCATATTCAATATCTAATATAATATCTTCAAAATCATTATCATCCTCATCATTAGGAGGCGTATCCAACATAAGGTTATTATGGTTGTCTACAAGAGGATCATTAGGAGCTGTCCCAAATCCTGCTGCATCATCATTACCCACATTTGAATCTGGAGTTGAATCTTCGTCCGTAGTAGCGTAGTCTTCAGAAGAATCATCTGAAATCTCTGCCCAGTTACGGAAGTCTGCATTTGTTGCATTATCTACTCGAAGGAATAAGCTAAGCGGCTTCATTTCCTCAGGATCTAAGTTAGAAATCGTCCAAGTGACAACACCACCAGCCTCAGAACCACCATCAGAAGCAGAGACAAAGCTCATTCCTGCTGGGATTTGATCGGTTACTACAAAATCATTTGAAGGAACATTTCCTTGATTCATCACCTTAACCTCATAGACTACTACCTCTCCTAACTGAACTCTTTGTGCCTGTCCTGATCCTAAAGTAGTAATTAATGCCAAGTCATATTGAACTTGTGCTTGTACATCTTCATAATCATTATCATCCTCATCGTTGTTATTATTATCTAGATTAGGATCATTATGATTTTCCACTAAGTCATTTGGAGCCGTTCCAAATCCAGCAGTATTATCATTACCCGTATTATCATCTGGCGTAGAATCATCATCCGTCGTACTGTAATCTTCCGAAGAATCATCTGAGATCTCTGCCCAGTTACGGAAATCACCATTTGCAACGTTTGTTACTTGTAAAGTAAGCGTTATTGTTTTGGCAGCACCAACTGGTATATTAGCCAAGTTGCTCCATGTTACTTTACCTGCACTTTCTAAACCACCATCAGAAGCAGAGACAAAACTCATTCCTGCTGGTATTTGATCTACTACAGAATAAAGATTAGAAGGAACATTTCCTTGATTGGTTACGATAATATCGTAAGTAACATTATCTCCTTGACCAACAATATTTGATTGTCCAGCACCCAATCTTTTGATCAAACTTAAATCATACTCTACTCCTAATTGAATCTCTTCAATATCATGATCATCTTCATCACCTGAAACATTATCTAAAGTAGAATCATTGTGATCTATTACTGAATCATTATCTACATTTGTATCTGGTGTAGAATCTTCATCCGTCGTATTATAGTCTCCTGATGAATCATCAGAAATCTCTGCCCTGTTAATATAAGAACCTACTGTTCCATCTTCTAACTTTAAAGTAATACTCAATACCTTATCACTTGCTGGAGCTATATTAGACAAGTTACTCCAAGTAACAACGCCATTGCTCATTGTACCGCCATCAGAAGCAGAAACAAAACTCATTCCCGCTGGTATAGCATCTACTACTGAATAAGTATTAGATGGTACATTACCTTGATTAGAAACAGTAATGCTATAATTTACATTTTCTCCTACTGTTACACTAGATGGTTGGCTAGGCGCTAAAGTTTTAACTAAAGCTAAATCATAACTAACTTCAAGAGATACTGGTTCTGTATCACTATCATCTTCATCATTAGGAATGTTATCTAATGCAATATCATCTGTTTCAACAAGTGGATCATTGGCTGGATTAGTATCCGGCGTAGAATCTTCATCTGTCGTACCGTAATCTGAAGCAGAATCTCCTGAAATCTCTGCTCTATTTACATATCCTCCTACAACTGTTTGATCTACTTTTAATAAAACAGTAAGGTTTTTAGTTTCCCCTAAATCAAGATTAGCTAAGTTACTCCAAGTAACAACTCCACCACTTTCTGTCCCGTTATCAGAAGCAGAAACAAAACTCATTCCTGTTGGTATTTGATCTACTACAGAATAAGTATTAGAAGGAACATTTCCTTGGTTACTAACAACTATATTAAAAGTAACTAATTCGCCAAGAATAACTTCCGCTCCTTGATTTGCGCCTAAAGTCTTTACTAATGCTAAGTCATATTCTATAACTAAGCTAATATCTTCATAATCATTATCATCTTCATCATTCGCAGCATCATCTTGATTGGTAAGATTATGATTGTCTGCAAGATCATTAGTTGGATCTGTATCCGGCGTAGAATCTTCATCTGTCGTTCCATAATCAGCTGAAGAATCTTCAGAAACTTCCGCCCAGTTACGATACTCGCTCTGAGTCGCATCATCAACTCTTAAAACAAGCGTTAATAATCTTGCTCTAGTTGGATTAATATTTGGAAGATCTGTCCAAGTAACGATTCCTCCACTCTCTGTACCACCATTGTCAGCAGAAACAAAACTCATTCCTGCTGGTATTTGATCTACTACAGAATAAGCATTAGAAGGAACATTTCCTTGATTTCTAATTCTAATATTATACGTTACATTATCTCCTAAGCCAACACTAGCAGCCTGTCCAGTTGCTAAGGTCTTAATTAATGCTAAATCGTAATTAACGTTTACACTAATATCTTCATAATCGTTATCATCTTCATCATTAGGAAGATCATCTATAGTCCCATCATTGTGGTCTACTACTGGATCATTGTCTACATCCGTATCAGGCGTAGAATCTTCATCCGTCGTTCCATAGTCACCTGAAGAATCTTCAGAGATTTCCGCCTTGTTACGATATTCGCTCTGAATCGCATCATCAACTTTTAATACAATAGTTAATGCTTTTGATTGTGCGACATTAATATTTGATAGATCAGTCCAAGTAACCATTCCTCCACTCTCTTGACCTCCATCAGAAGCAGAGACAAAACTCATTCCTGCTGGTATTTGATCTACTACAGAATAAGTATTAGAAGAAACATCTCCTTG
>JALZWC010001014.1 GCA_023300255.1 Saprospiraceae bacterium
TGATCATTAGAACATGGACAGCGACCGATAATTGTGGCAACACAGTAACAGGTGTACAAAGAATCTCTACAACAGATACAGAGGCACCAGTATTATCAGATAGGCCAGCTACTACAAAGGCTAACTGTGGTGATGCTATTCCAACTATTCCAACTATTACTGCGACAGATAACTGTAGCGATAATATAGAGGTAGTTGCAAAGGAGACTAGAGCGGATGGAGATTGTCCAAACAGTTATACTTTAACAAGAGAATGGACAGCAACCGATAATTGTGGCAATACAGTAAGTCATACGCAGACTATTAGCGTGACAGATAATGAAGCACCAGTATTAAGTACACTACCTTCTGATCTTATTGTTGATGGTAAGAAAGGAGAATTAGTACCTGAAGTTGCTGTTATAACAGCAACAGATAATTGTACAACTAACATACAGGTGATGTTTGATGAGCAGTCAAGATCAGAAGGCTGTGGATCAGTTATTACAAGAGAATGGACAGCAACGGATGAATGTGGCAACACTATATCTGGAAGACAAGTCATTACGGTAATAGATGGATTTACACCAGTAATTGAACCAAATGCAATCTCGATTTGTGCAGGTGCAGATATGGAAATCTCTGTACTTCCTAATGATGACAGATATGAGTATAGTTGGACATCAGAAGGTGGAGCGCTTTCAGTAACAAATAGTGCGGTTACGGTATTTACGGCAGATGAACTCGGTCAATATTTAGTGACAGCAGTTATTACTAATAAGGCGACTGGTTGTTCTGAAAGCGTAACTTCTACAGTTAGTGTAACAGATGCACCTAAATTAACAGCTTCTAGTAATAGCCCAGTTTGTGCAGATCAATCACTACTATTATTAGGAACTGATGGAGCAGACAATTATGCTTGGACTGGACCAAATGGATTTACTTCTTCAGAACAGAATCCTGAGTTAGGAGATATTACTAATGAGAGTGCAGGAGAGTATATTTTACAAGCTACCTTCGGGTCTTGTATTGCAGAAACAGTAACCCGTGTAGAAATAGGATCAGAATTAGAGGCAGTGCTTGTTGGAGAACCAATAGCGTGTCTAGGAGGAGAGTTACTTTTATCTATTGATAAAGGAACCTCTTTTGAGTGGACAGGCCCTAACAATTTTAAAGCGATTACTCAAGAGATCAGAATTCCTAATGTAGGATTAAGTGATGCAGGTATTTATGAAGTAAGTGCGTTAAATGACGAAGGTTGTTCTTCTAACTTGACGATCGAAGTTCAAGTAAAACGGACACCTACTGCCTTTTTATCAAGTAATAGTCCTACTTGTGCTGGTGAGCGATTAGAATTGTTCGCTAGTGGAGGGGTTACTTACTCATGGACTGGACCTAACGGATTTACTTCTGATAGCCAAAATCCAGTGGTCTCTGAAAGTATTACAATGGAGCCTGGTATGTATATCTTCGAAGCTACCGTAATGACTGTTGAGGGATGTGCTTCCATAGATCAGCTAGAAGTAGAAGTGCTAGAAGGTACTTTTATTGAAATAGGAGATAATCAAGTGGTGTGTGAAGGAGATGATGTAGTCTTATCGGCTATTGGAGCAGAAGAATATCTATGGACTGGACCAAATGGATTCTTCTCTAATGACGCTAATCCATTAATTGAGAAAGTGACAGCTGCAGAAGCTGGACAATATATCTTATTGGCTACAGCAAGTGATAAGTGTCAAATTAGAGATACGATGACGGTGGCAATTGACTGTGACGCAAATCCATTGGATCCAATATTACCAATAGCTCCAATTGACCCAATAAATCCAGACAAAGATTTCTTTGATGTAGCTGTTTCAATGACAGTAGCCGCTGACCAAAACGAACGAGTATACGCAGGAGAAGAGATAACGTTTACTATTGGAGTGCTCAATGAAGGAACACTTCCAGTATCGTCAATTACACTTGTTGATTACATACCAGAAGGACTGACTTTAACTGATGCAGTATGGACTTTAGATAATGGTATAGCTACTATTATTTTAGATGCCCCACTTGCAGCAGGAGAAAGCACTACGGTAGATATTACGTTCACGGTTACAGAAGGAACAGAGCTTGGTGGAATTATTAATATTGTTGAAATTTCAGATGTATTAGATAGGGACGGGAATACAATAGAAGATATAGATTCTACACCTGATGCGATTGCAGATAATGATTCAGCAGAGGAAGATGACTTAGGTGTTGTAGAAGTTGTATTAGAATTGTTTGATTTAGCTTTAGATAAACAATTAGCAGAGGGCGAAGATGGAAATGCTATTCCTGGAGAAGACATTACATTTACCATTACGGTTCATAACCAAGGTACTGTTGTTGCACAGAATGTAGAAATTACAGACTTTATTCCAGAGGGCTTAATCTTGAATGATCCAATATGGACACAGGATGGAGACAATGCGGTATTTGTGATAACGGATGCGATTGCACCAGGTACAAGTATCTCTGTTGATATCACATTTACAGTAGGAGCTTTAGAAGATGGAGTTGAAATAATTACGATAGCAGAAATTAGTGATGCAGAAGATGATCTTGGAGAAATGGCACCAGATGCTGATTCTAATCCAGACGCTAATGCGAATAACGATATAGGAGGAGAGGTGAATACTGGAACGGATAATCAAATTAATGATGACGGGACAGTAGATGAAGATGATTCAGATGTAGCTGGTATTACGATTAGAATGAATGGAGATCCGGTTGATCCAACAGATCCAACGAATCCAACGGATCCAGACAAAGATTTCTTTGATGTAGCTGTTTCAATGACAGTAGCCGCTGATCAAAACGAACGAGTATACGCAGGAGAAGAGATAACGTTTACTATTGAAGTGCTCAACGAAGGAACACTTCCCGTATCGTCAATTACGCTTATTGATTACATACCAGAAGGATTGACTTTAACTGATGCAGTATGGACTTTAGATAATGGTATAGCTACTATTACTTTAGATACCCCACTTGCAGCAGGAGAAAGCACTACAGTGGATATTACATTCACGGTTACAGAAGGAGCGATGCTTGGTGGAATGATCAATATTGTTGAAATTTCAAATGCTTTAGATAGCGACGGAAATACAATAGAAGATATAGATTCTACACCTGATACGATTGCAGATAATGATTCAGCAGAGGAAGATGATTTCGATGCTGTAGAGATTGTATTAGAATTGTTTGATTTAGCTTTAGATAAACAATTAGCTGAGGGTGAAGATGGAAATGTTGCTCCTGGAGAAGACATTACATTTACCATTACGGTTCATAACCAAGGTACTGTTGTCGCACAGAATGTAGAAATTACTGACTTTATTCCAGAAGGCTTAATCTTGAATGATCCTAGATGGACACAAGATGGAGACAATGCAGTATTTGTAATAACGGATGCGATTGCACCAGGTACAAGTATCTCTGTTGATATCACATTTACAGTAGTAGCTTCAGAAGATGGAATTGAAATAATTACGATAGCAGAAATTAGTAATGCAGAGGATGATCTTGGAGAAATGGCACCAGATGCTGATTCTAATCCAGACGCTAATGCGAATAACGATATAGGAGGAGAAGTGAATACTGGAACGGATAATCAAATTAATGATGACGGTACAGTAGATGAAGATGATTCAGATGTGGCTGGTATTACCGTTACAATAGATCCATGTGTTCTAATAGTAGGAGAGCCAGTGATCACACCAGCAACATGCTTAGCAGCAGATGGAACAATTAGTTTTGCAAGTGCACCAGCTAATTTAACATTCACTTGGTTTGATAATATGGAGACTTCTTCTAGAAGTGATCTAGCAGCAAATGATTATGAAGTAACGATAACAGACACGAATCAGCCAGAATGTCCAGCAATGGAATTAACGGTAACGATTCCAGAAACAAGTGGCTTTACTTCAGAAATAGTAATTAATAACCAGCCAACTTGTGAGACTGCGGATGGTTCAGTAACAGTAGCTGTAACAGGCGGCGTTGGACCATATGCTTACTCATGGGGAGCAACGGATACTCAATCTAATTTTGGAGCAGGGACATTTGATGTAACAGTTACCGATACAGGAACTGGATGTTCTGATGTACTTAACTTTACTTTAGAAGATACCTGTGATCCAGTTGATCCGACAGATCCAGTTGATCCGACAGATCCAGTTGACCCGACAGATCCAGTTGACCCGACAGATCCAGTTGATCCGACAGATCCAGTTGATCCAACAGATCCAGTTGATCCAACAGATCCAGTTGATCCAACAGATCCAGTTGATCCAACA
>JALZWC010001015.1 GCA_023300255.1 Saprospiraceae bacterium
ACATATCTTTATTGATGCCCAAGAACATAAATGGATTAGCACACAAAATAGTGGCGTCTCTATTTATAAGGAGGTTGATTCTACTTGGCAAATAATCAATGAACAAAAAGGCTTGGCACATAATAATGTACAAGCTGTCTTCCAAGATATTTGGGGCAATAAATGGATCGCTACTTCAGGAGGTGGCGTCAATAAATTTCTGGGTCAATATTTTGCGCATTTCAATAGTGCCAATGGTTTAAATGGCAATCGCATTTATGCCATTAAAGAAGATTCAAAAGGAAAGCTGTGGTTATCTGTTGACAACGAAGGGGTAAGTATCATTGATTCTACAGGCATTCGAACAAATGTAGATAGTGCTTATATTCGTTCCAAATGCAACCATGTGTTTGAAGATAAAGAAGAACGAATTTGGTTGAGTACCGCAGGTGGAGGTTTGGTGTTGAAAGACAGTAGCAAATTTTGGGTTTTTAAGGAAGAGCAGGGATTGCCTAGTAATTGGATTAAAACGACGATACAAGATACCTTAGGTAATATATGGATAGGCACTTATGCTAACGGTTTGGCTAGAATCAGTGGCATAGATACCTTTCGAGTAAATATAGCTGCGCAAAATCAATTACCTATAGATAGTACACAAATTGATTCTATACAGGTAGATACTGTTTTAAAACCTATTTGGATAATAGATTCTATTGGCTTACAGTTCCAATCTTTTGGTTTAAAACAAGGTTTGCCTGATTTATTTATTACTGTATTAGCTCAAGATCCAAGTGGCAAAATTTGGTTTGCAACAAAACAAGGAGCTATAGGATTTATTGAAGATAATCAAATAAAAAGCTTTGCTCAAGAAGCAGGCTTACCCAAAGTCGCTATTCGGTCTATTGCATTTGACAGCCTACAGAATATTTGGCTCGGAACAGCAGGAGAAGGTGTTTTTCAAGCTACCTATACAGAGGAAGACTTACAATTTGAAAAAATAGCCAATTCCGAAAAGTTATCTAGTGAAAATATTTACTTACTTATTTTTGATGAAGAAGCCAATCTTTGGGCAGGTAGTGAGATTGGCTTAGACAAAATAATATTCAATGCTTCAGGTATCGTTGTAGACGTCCAACATTTTGGTAAGAATGAAGGCTTTCTAGGCATTGAAACTTGCCACAACTCCACCACTTTAGATCGCAAAGGGAATTTATGGTTTGGCACACTCAACGGACTTAGTCGGCATAAACCTGGACGGACTCAGTTATCTGTGTCCGCACCCAAAATACACTTTGAAGGAATTAATTTGATGCATAAGTCAATCGTCAATTCTGAATATGCTACTTATTTAAATACTGCTGATTCCTTAATTACAAAAAGCACTTTTCCTTATAACAAAAATAATATAGGTTTTAAATTTAATGCTATAAATATCGACTATCCAAACGACTTCGCTTATTCATGGAAATTAAAGGGACTCGATGAAAGTTGGTCCGACCTATCAAAATCAAGCTCCGTCAATTATACCAACCTAAGTGCAGGCGATTATCAATTTCAAGTAAAAGCAATAGGTAAATCTGGTTTGTCTAGCAAAACGATTAGCACTAGTTTTACGATCACTCCTGCCTTTTGGCAACAAACTTGGTTTAAACTATTAGCCTTAGGTCTGCTTGGTTTCTTAACCTATGTATTTGTTCGAGTAAGAATTGCCAAGATTGAAAAGAAAGAAGCGGGAAAAAGGGCAAAATTAGAATTAAAGAATGAGCTACTAGAACTAGAACAAAAAGCCTTGCAACTACAAATGAACCCTCATTTTATCTTCAATGCTTTAAATAGTATTCAGTCCTTAGTGGTTAATCAAAAGACGGAAGTAGCAAGAACTCAAATCCAAACTTTCGCTACCCTAATGAGAGGTATTTTAAGCAATTCTAAAAAATCAAGAATTAATTTGCAAGAAGAATACCTAACCTTGGATAAGTACTTGAAAATGGAGCAGTTTTGTCAAGCCTTTGATTTTGATTATGAAATAGTTTTGCCTACCGCTTACGATCCAGAAGAAATTGAAATTCCGCCTATGATGATCCAACCTTTTGTAGAAAATGCCGTTTTTCATGGTATTTCTACTTTACCGAGGAAAGGCAAAATTACGGTAACATTTAAGATTAAAGAGGAGCAATTAAAATGTACGATTGTAGATAATGGAGTTGGTCGAGAACAAGCGAAAGCCGCCAAACACAAACAAGAGAAAGGTCATCAATCCACTGCAATTGCAGTAACCAAACAGCGACTACAGGCATTAAGTAATGGACAAATAAAAGATTATTTTTCTATAGCAGATGTTTTGAATAACGATGGGAAGGTGCAGGGTACAAAAGTTACTTTGATTGTTCCTTTGGAAATGAATTTTTAATTCTTCATACAAACCTATGTACACAGCCGTTTTGATAGATGATATGCCAGATGCCTTAAAAGTGTTAGCCAGTGACCTTAAAAAGCATTGCCCTGAAATAAAGGTGATTGGAAAGGCAAGTAGTGTCGTCACAGGTGCAAAAATACTACGTACCATCGAGCCAGATCTTATTTTTCTAGATATCCTTTTAGGAGATGGGACAGGCTTTGACTTACTCGAAATAATGCCAAATTTAAAAGCCAAATTAATTTTTATAACGGCCTCTGATGAGTTTGCCATTAAGGCATTTCGTTTTGCTGCAATTGATTACTTATTAAAACCTTTGGATGCAGAACAATTGATAGAAGCTGTCCAAAAAGCAACTCAGCTTATCGACAATTCTACAGAAAGTATTGACTTATTAAAAGAAACTATTAATAACCCTAGTAAGTTGCCGACTCGGATTTCTTTGCATTCCCAAGACAAAATATCTGTCATTTCTATTGACAATATTATTCGTTGTGAATCAGATGGTAATAACACGCTGTTCCATTTAGCAGATAGAGAAAAATTGTTTGTTACTAAAACCCTCAAATCTTTTGCTGTATTATTAAAGGATCATCCTTTTATGCGAGTGCATCAATCTCACCTTATCAATCTCAATTATATTCAAGATTATATTAGAAAGGAAGGCGGTTATCTCAAAATGATTAATGGGGATCATGTGCCTGTTGCCGTTCGTAAGAAAGCAGAAGTTATTGATTTGTTGGATAATAAAAATCTTTTTTAGGAACGTTGTAGAAATAAGTTTACATTCTTGGGTCATTCCTTAGTTCTCTTTATAGTAATAGTAACTGGTAAGCATTTTTTTTCTTCAGTGATCAATTCTCCACTATCTGTAGCGGTACATCCATTCTCCCCCGTAATCAGGACTGTATAGATACCTGGATTCTTTGCTAAAAAGCTAGAAACATCTCCCGGATTGTTGACAAATGGACCAGTCCATAAATAAGAATAATTACCCGTACCACCGCTCACTGTTGCCATTATGGTCTCTGGATTAATTGTACATTTAATAGCATCTTCGACAACAACTATTGGATTTTCATTAACAGTTAAAGTCAATGTGATAATAGAATCACAGCTATTAATTTGTGTCAATGTATCAAAGTAAATACCACTTGTGCTTAAGCTCTGGCCATTGAAAAGATAGCTGTCTCCTTGGCAAATCGTCTGTGCAATATCCGTATTATCTATAGTATCTACCGAATTGACAGTAAGGCTTAATCGAATGATAGAATCACATCCACTGGATTGAGTCATTGTATCTAGATAAGTTCCTGCCATATCAATAGTTTGTCCATTAAAGGTATAAATTTGATCTTTGCAAATTGTTTTTGCTATATCTACGGTATCCACTGGATTGATAGTAAGTGTCAAACTAATAATAGAATCACAACCATTAATTTGTACCAATGTATCTAAGTAAGTACCTGCTGAATCTAAAGTTTGGTTATTAAAAGGATAACTATCCCCTTCACAAATTGCCAGCATCAAATCAGTAGTATCAATGACTATTACACTAATTGTGGCTTCAGCGATATCGTTACACCCATTGGCAGAATTGACTGACCCATAATACTGTTGGCTGCTAGTAATATTGTTAATAGTTGTGGAAGTCAATTGATTAGCCGTTGTTGGAGGTGTTGCGGAATGATAGGTCAAAGTACCATCGGTAGTAGAAAACAAATCAGCTACATCTATACTAGCTCCTTTGCATACATTGGTATCAATGGCAGTAATATTTGATGGATGTACGCTAATGGTCAAACTATCTATATCGAAACAGGTGGAAGTATCTTCGCGAATATAATATTTGGTATCAATTACAGGTGCAACCAATGAAGAGGCTAGCGGGTTCGTACTAGCCAGCACATTTTCATAAGTAGTATAAAAACTTAAAGTTCCTCCTATATTGTTATTATCAGTTAGGAGCGTACTGATATCAATATTTTCTCCATTACAAATCACTTCATTGAGTGTCGCTAAGTCTGGGTTAGTACATTTAATTACAGGGATAAAACCAAAATCAAGTGTATGATTAACAAATCCCACTTGTTGAATGGTTACGGTGTCCACTGGATACTCATTGAATGGTTTTGTACTGTCATTCACAAGATAGGCATCCGAATCATTAAGATCTGGATTAGCACCTTCGCCAGTATTTTGAGAAGTCAAAACATATTCATTACTTCCGATAGATAAGGTACTATTAGAATTATCAAATTGTCCATTTTCTCCAACTACTACCGCATATTGATTTCCAATAGTCAAGGTATCATATCCAGAACCATATTGTTCGTAATCTGTAAAATAATAGGTTCCATTAGCTGAAGTTGTTGTCGTAGCAATCAAGGTAGATGTTCCTCCTACTAGCTCATAAAGGGATACGTTTACCCCTTGAATTCCTGATTCACAGGGATCTTGAACACCATCTCTATCTGTATCGAGCCAAACATAGTTGCCAATTTGGTTAGGCGTAGCAACACATAAAGCCTCCAAATCACCTAGCCCCACCCCTTTAGCTTGAGTAATTCCATCAGGTTCCGTTCTATAAAGTTCATAACCATTTCTCGTTCGTTGGCCAGTTGTGTTATCTAAGATAATAACACCACCCGTGCCGAAATTAGAAGCTCCAGTAACAGGATCATAGGAGGTGGACATGACTTCATTTGTTCCTGGAATTACTGCCAAACCACCAATAGTGATTTCTGGATGGCCAGGGAAAAAACTTACACCCGTTCCATCAATATTTCCATCACCATGGAAGAAATCCCCTTCATAAAACTCTCCTTGTTTCCCTAAGAAACCCCAAGGTACACCATAGCCATTTGCATCATAAGTATTAATAGCAAGACCACCAGCACTACTACATCCTGATGAAGTATTTTCTATTCCCCAGTTCGTACCTAACTTACAGGCTTTCAGAATATCTCCCGCAGCATACATGGAGTATTCTATTTCCCCTGTAGGTCCATAACTTCTATTTCCAATCTGGAAACCTGTCCGATCAATAAATCCTAATACCATATCTCCATTATCGGCGAATTCAATATCTGAAAGTAAAGGAGTTGGATAAGCAATATTGCCATCGTCACAAGTGGCTGGTATAACACTCAACCAAGGTTTCCACCGATCAACTTGATCACATCCTCCTGAATATTGGAATGGTACTTCTCTAGGATAATTAAGGGGAAAATTTAAAACCTGAGTAAAAGTAGTATTGTCTAAACGATATACAGAAGCGGAAAGATTATTTACACCAGAATTATCTGTCAAATTTGCAGGATTTCCAGAGGAACCACCATCACAGGTAACTCCTACAAAAATTTTCCCTTCGTATTCACCTACTGCCCATGGTCTTGCTTCACCATTAGAACAACCAGGATTAGGAATTGGATAAGTACCACTTATTGTTTTTGTGGCGGTATTGATTGCATAAAGCGTTTTATCAAAAAGATTTACTACATAGAGCGTTTGCCTATCAACACTTAATTCTATATCTCCAAGCCCTACTTTACCTGCATCTTGAAAGGCATCTGGATCATTTTGAGAATATACACTCAGGCCTCTATCTACATTAGTATGGTATTGAGGTTCCGCAGTTATAGGGCTAACAGCTATCCCTAAATCATCCGTTAATTCAATCCAAGGCGTCGCATTTGGCGTACCTGAAAATGGATCAACTGTATAGATCGCATCCAAACCTGAAGGGCCTAAGGGAATATGTCTTTTCAATACTGCTGCCGAATACAGGACTTTATTAGATTGATCGTACGCTAATCCCCAAAGAGATCCTGCTTGCTGCGACTCTGTAACAACCTCTTTATCTTGAGACGCTGTTCCTTCATTTTCATAAGAAAACGAAACCATTACATCTAAGTTTTGCTCATTACTTTGTACATAGCAGGGCGTTATCATTAAAGGATTAGATTCACAATAACGGGATATATCTCCTACACTAGCATCTACATTACAGTTTGCTGAATTAATAAATTGAACGGAAGTTGAACCCTCTGCACCATTGAGTGTCCAGTAAGCCCATGACGGAAGATTAGAAAATTCTACTCTAACAGGAAACGA
This sequence comes from Saprospiraceae bacterium, assembly GCA_023300255.1. Lineage (GTDB taxonomy): Bacteria > Bacteroidota > Bacteroidia > Chitinophagales > Saprospiraceae > JAFMDF01. The sequence goes on from JALZWC010001015.1 coordinate 6,515, forward strand.
AATATTGGAAGGATCAACAGACCAATCCCCATTAATATCCGTAGTATCTGTTCCAACTAGCATACCATCACAGTCGTAAATATCTACAGTAATGTCCTCTACCGTAGCCGTTTCATTGCTATCTTGAATACCATCCGCATCATAGTCTTTCCAGACATTTCCACCAAGATCTGTTCCTGCACAATTAACAAGATCACTACTGGAAGTACCTTTTTTTAATTCGGATATAGATTTATTCAAGAAAGAAATATCTTCTAAGTCCTCATCTAAGTTATTACCTATACAGGACCAAGGAATAGATTCTGTCAAATTAGTTGATTGACAAATAGTAGCAGAATGACTAGAATAAGGACAACCTGCTGGTGTAGTGTGGCTTTTTAATACACAGGGAAATAACCCTGCTAAAGCGCAGATTAGTATTGGTAGTAAATAATTTAGTGTGCCATTTAATGATAATCGTAAGGTTAGATCCTTCATTCTAAGTTTCTAAAAAGAGTCGATTACGGCTCTATGAAAAATTAGTAAAAAGAGGGAAAGACAAGATTATCACTACCAAAAGTAAATCGTTCTACAAGAAAATGAAACCTCAAATCAACATAATTGTGACAAGATAAATTGTATTGGTGAGCTTTATAAGTAGGTAGTTTTTATGTTTAATTAACGATAAAACAATAACTTCGCCATTTA